>CAZJQF010000211.1:0-1502 GCA_964547925.1 uncultured Dehalococcoidales bacterium | reverse complement strand
CAGGCGGCAATCATCGCCGCATTATCGGTACAAAGAACCGGCGGCGGGATGATAACCGGCAGGCCGGCTTTTTCTATTAACCGGTTCCGCAGCGTCTTATTCGAGGCCACACCCCCTGCAAGTAATATCTGGCTGACCCGGTATTCCTGCGCCGTTTCGATAGTTTTAGTAACCAATACTTCAATAACAGCTTCCTGAAAGCTGGCGGCCGCATCGGCAATACTGGAAATTTCGCCCTTTTCCGAAAGCTGTAATAACGCCGTTTTCACACCGCTGAAGCTGAAATCGTGGCTGCCTTTGAGCCAGGCCCGCGGCAATTTCAAATTCGGTACGCCGCCCTGAGCGGCTTTATCGATAGCCGGGCCGCCCGGATAACCTAAATTCAAAATCCTGGCGGCTTTATCGAAAGCCTCTCCGGCAGCATCGTCTCTGGTGCGACCGAGCACATAATAATTACCGTGGCCGCGCATCAAAACAAGGTCGCTGTGCCCGCCGGAAACAATCAGGCAAAGCACCGGAAACTCAATCTTTTGCCCGGTCAGCCAGTTGGCATAAATGTGTCCTTCGAGGTGGTTTACTCCGGTCAATGGCAAACCCCTGGCAAAGGCTACCGCTTTAGCGGCATTCGCCCCAACCAATAATGAACCGGCCAGTCCGGGACCGTTGGTTACCGCTACACCATTAAGGTCGGCCCAGCTAACCTTCGCTTCCAGCATCGTCCGTTCTATAATCGGAATGATAGATAAAATATGCTGGCGGGAAGCGACCTCCGGCACCACGCCGCCGTAGCGGGCGTGAATCTCCACCTGCGAGACTATCTGATTGGACAGAATTTTCGTCCCATCTTCGACGACTGCCGCCGCCGTTTCATCACAGGAACTCTCGATACCCAGAATTTTCATACGTTTAAAATTATAGCGGAAACACGACTACCATTGCTAAATATTTCTTGTCATACCAGCGAATGCTGGTATCCATGTGGGGAAGGGTTTGACGTTAAAATACCGATTTATGATTTAAGATTTATGAATGATAATCAATTTCCAAATTACAAATCACACACTACTGATAACATTCTCAGGGGTAAGGGAGGCAGGTATCTGTTAAACCCTGCGGTTTTACCGTATTCTATTAGTTTACCCGCCTGCGACCAATTATAACTCTACGGCACTTTGTCAGAGGTGGTTAGGGTTGCCCGAAGGGGAAGGAGGAGAGGAACTCATCATCTCCTCCTTCCTGCCTTCGGAAAGTCTGAAGATAAAAGGGCAAACAGTGTGATTCATAGGGTAAACGAGAGATTCTTCATCTTCACCTTTAGTGAAGAATTCAGAATGACAATAAATATTTCCTTGTAAACTGAAAACTGTGAACTGACTACTGCAAACTTAAAAACTGTGCTAACATATTGGCAAAGGTGTGAAAAATGAGTGAAAAAGTTAAAGCAATTGAATGGCTCGGCGATAAAATCCGCATCCTCGACCAGACCCTGCTGCCGCAGCAGG
>CAZJQF010000210.1:0-1506 GCA_964547925.1 uncultured Dehalococcoidales bacterium | reverse complement strand
TAATCGTACTCGAAAAATCCGCCACCACCGGCGGTACCGGAAATATGGGGATGGGACCTTTTGCCGTAGGCAGTAAATTACAAAAGGTAAAAAATATTTCTCTGACTAAAGATGAGGCTTTTAAAATCTGGATGGACTACACCCACTGGCGGGTCGATGCCCGTCTTGTCTCGGATTATATTAATAAGACCGCCGGTACAATTGACTGGCTGGAAGATATGGGCGTAGAGTGGTATGACGTCATCGCCTACGTTAAAGGTTCTCACTTTACCCAGCATCTGGTTAAGCCAAGCAGCGGAGCACGTCCAGGCCCTCAGGCGGCTTCGACGATGTATAAAATCATGACCGAGCATGCTTCCGAACTCGGGGTTAAGTTTCTCCTTGAGACCCCGGCCAAAAATCTTATCAAAGAGAATGGACGCATTACCGGTGTCATCGCTGAAGACAAAAATAAAGAAGAAGTTCAGATAAAAGCGAAAGCGGTAATTCTGGCTACCGGCGGTTTCGGAGACAATCCGGAAATGATAAAAAAATATACCGGATACGAGTGGGGTAAAGATGTCTTTAACCATCGGGGGCCCGGACTGGTTGGAGACGGCATACGGATGGCCTGGGAAGCGGGAGCCGGAGCCGAAGGAATGAATATCGAGCTGACTTGCAGCGTCCAGCCGGCAGAACCGAAGCCGGGACAACCGGTAGTTACCTTCCCCACGGTATCCGGAGCTCTCGGCCAGCCTAATCTTTTGGTAAACCTGTTAGGCGAGCGTTTCATGAATGAGGAAGCGAGCGGCAATCCCACTTTTACAGGCAACGCAGTAATCAGGCAAAAAGGACGCTGTGCCTGGCGGATTTTCGATTCGGCTGCCGCAAAACACTATGAGAAAATCGGATTCGATTGGATAAACTATATGAACCCGGCAACTAAGGTGCAGAATTTTGAAGCGGAGTTCAAACAAACTTACGCGGGTAACCCTTACGTCTTCGAAGCAAATTCACTTGAAGATATTGCCGATAAAGCCGGCATAAATCCGGCGGGTTTGAAAAAGACCGTCGAAGAATACAATAAAGCCTGTGAAAACGGCCGTGATGATATGTTCCACAAGAGCCCTGAATTTCTCAGACCGATAAAACAACCTCCCTTCTATGCCGCTAAATACGTTCCGGGTGGTTACGGTACATTAGGCGGTATTAAAATAAATTACAAGACGGAAGTCGTTACCGAAAATTGTGACACTATACCGGGGCTATACGCTGCCGGGACTGACGCTAACTCAATCTATGCGGATAGTTATATATTCATCTTTCCCGGCAATACGATGAGCTTCGCGATTAATAGCGGCCGCATCTCCGGGGAAAACGCGGCTGAATATGTTAAAACTTTAAAGTAGAAGTAGTATAATTATTGCTTTAAATTTAATATAATAATAGATAATCCTTTACTTGGAAATTCAGCTATCCCAAATTCCCGGCTGAAGAAGAGGCTGAGAGCACACTTCACTTCTCTGA
>CAZJQF010000209.1:0-1507 GCA_964547925.1 uncultured Dehalococcoidales bacterium | reverse complement strand
AACAAAAAGATACGGCCAACTTCTTCGGCGATTGGGACCCGGCTAAATTTACCGTTGAAGACTCTGCTTTCAGCCTGATAAAAATGGCGAACGGGGCGACTATTTTCCTCGAAGCCAGCTGGGCTTTGAATATTCTGGATGCTGCTGAAGAGAAAGTGACCTTATGCGGCACGAAAGCCGGCGCCGATATGAAAGGCGGGCTGCGGATAAATAAAGCCGATATGAACAAATTAGTCGTCAGCCAGCCGGCCGTTTTACCGGGCGGAGTCGAGGTCTTCGATACGCCGCCGTCACCGCCGCCGGGAGAACTTTTTGCCCGGTCTTGGATAGATTGCATCCGGAATAATACCGACCCGGTCGTCAAACCGGAGCAGGCGCTGGTAATTACGCAGATATTAGAGGCTATTTATAAATCGGCGAACAACGGAAAGGCCGTATATTTTTAATTTCAGAATTTAAGGAGGCGGCATTATGGCAAGACCGGTAACGTTATTCACGGGGCAATGGGCGGACCTGCCGCTGGAAACACTCTGCAAAAAAGCGAAAAAGTTCGGCTATGACGGTCTGGAATTAGCCTGCTGGGGCGACCATTTCGAAGTAGCCAAAGCCGACGAAAAATACTGCAAAGCTAAACACAAGCTGTTGGATAGTTACGGGCTTAAAGTTTTTGCGATATCCACCCATCTGGTCGGGCAGGCCGTTTGCGATAACATCGATGAACGCCATAAGGCGATTCTGCCGGATTATATCTGGGGCGAGGGCAAGCCGGAAAAAGTCCGGCAGCGGGCGGCGGAAGAGGTAATCAAGACCGCTAAGGCAGCGAAACGGCTCGGCGTCAGCGTGGTAAACGGCTTTACCGGCAGTCCGATATGGCATTTATTATATTCCTTCCCGAGTGTACCGCCGCAAATGATTGAAAACGGCTACCGGGAAGTTGCCCGGCGGTGGCTGCCCATTCTGGACGAATTCAAGAAACTGGGCGTAAAATACGCGCTGGAAGTCCACCCGACGGAAATTGCTTTCGATATCGTTTCGGCGGAAAGAATCCTGGAAGCTCTCAAGGGCCATCCGGCCTTCGGTTTTAATTACGACCCCAGCCATCTGGGGTACCAGCATGTCGATTACGTTGGTTTTATCGATAAATTTGCCGACCGTATTTTCCACGTGCATATGAAAGATGCCTCGTGGTCGGACAAGCCGACTCAAGCGGGTGTCTTCGGCGGGCATACGGCGTTCGGCGACAGCCGCCGTTACTGGGATTTCCGTTCGCCCGGACGCGGCAAGGTTAATTTTGAGGAAATTATGCGGGCTTTAAACCGGATAAATTATAGCGGGCCGTTATCCGTAGAGTGGGAAGACCCGGGGATGGATCGGGAATACGGGGCGGCGGAAGCCTGCCGGTTTGTTAAAAAACTGGATTTCACCGCTCCGGCGGCGGCATTTGACGCCGCTTTCGAGAAAAAATCCGGCAAGAAGTGAAAAAGAGAATAATCTAGCTATGACGGCA
>CAZJQF010000208.1:0-1515 GCA_964547925.1 uncultured Dehalococcoidales bacterium | reverse complement strand
AACAAAAAGATACGGCCAACTTCTTCGGCGATTGGGACCCGGCTAAATTTACCGTCGAAGATTCTGCGTTCAGCCTCATCAAAATGGAGAATGGAGCGACCATTTTCCTCGAGGCCAGCTGGGCTTTAAATATTCTGGATGCGGCGGAAGAAAAAGTGACCTTATGCGGGACGAAAGCCGGCGCCGATATGAAAGGCGGCCTGCGGATAAATAAGGCCGATATGAACAAATTGGTCGTCAGCCAGCCGGCCGTTTTGCCGGGCGGAGTTGAAGTCTTCGATACGCCGCCGTCACCGCCGCCGGGAGAACTTTTTGCACGCTCCTGGATAGATTGCATCAAAAATAATACCGAGCCGGTGGTCAAACCGGAGCAGGCACTGGTTATTACGCAAATACTGGAAGCGATTTACAAATCGGCCAACACCGGCAAAGCCGTATATTTTTAATTTCAAATTCGTAGAAACTAAGGAGGCGGCACTATGGCAAGACCGGTAACGTTATTCACGGGGCAATGGGCGGACCTGCCGCTGGAAACACTCTGCAAAAAAGCGAAAAAGTTCGGCTATGACGGTCTGGAATTAGCCTGCTGGGGCGACCATTTCGAAGTAGCCAAAGCCGACGAAAAATACTGCAAAGCTAAACACAAGCTGTTGGATAGTTACGGGCTTAAAGTTTTTGCGATATCCACCCATCTGGTCGGGCAGGCCGTTTGCGATAACATCGATGAACGCCATAAGGCGATTCTGCCGGATTATATCTGGGGCGAGGGTAAGCCGGAAAAGGTCCGGCAGCGTGCAGCGGAAGAGGTAATCAAGACCGCTAAGGCAGCGGAACGGTTTGGTGTCAGCGTGGTGAACGGCTTTACCGGCAGTCCGATATGGCATTTATTATATTCCTTCCCCAGCGTGCCGCCGGAAATGATTGATAAAGGCTACCGGGAAGTCGCCCGAAAGTGGCTGCCTATCCTTGATGAGTTTAAAAAGCTGGGGGTTAAATTCGCGCTGGAAGTCCACCCGACGGAAATAGCCTTCGATATCGTTTCGGCGGAAAGAATTCTGGAGGCGTTAAAAGGTCATCCGGCTTTCGGCTTTAACTACGACCCCAGCCATCTGGGATACCAGCATGTCGATTACATCGGTTTCATCGATAAATTTCACGACCGTATTTTCCACGTCCATATGAAAGATGCCTACTGGTCGGATAAGCCGACTCAAGCGGGTGTTTTCGGCGGACATACGGAGTTCGGTGACAGCCGCCGCTACTGGGATTTCCGGTCGCCCGGCCACGGCAAGATTAATTTTGAAGAGATAATGCGGGCATTAAACCGGATAAACTATAACGGGCCGTTATCCGTAGAGTGGGAAGACCCGGGGATGGACCGGGAATACGGAGCGGCGGAGGCCTGCCGTTTCGTCAAAAAACTGGATTTTACCGCGCCGGCGGCGGCTTTCGATGCCGCCTTCGAGAAAAAATCCGGCAAGAAGTGAAAAAGAGAATAATCTAGCTATGACGGCA
>CAZJQF010000207.1:0-1543 GCA_964547925.1 uncultured Dehalococcoidales bacterium | reverse complement strand
TGCAGGGAAAGCGAATCGGCCTGTATTCCAACGGGAAACAGGGAATGGACAACTTTTTCACGGCAATTGAAGAGCTTCTTAAAGAAAAGTATCCCGGCATTACCACCACCCGATTAACCGGGTCTTTTGAGATAAGGGATGATGAGGCTAAGAAATTTGCTTCGGAGATTGATACCTTTATCTATGCGATAGGAGACTGAGGGTCCTGCACATTTGCCGGCGTTGCCGGCACCGTAAAATTAGAAAAAATCGGCAAACCGGGTGTGTTTATCGCTTGCGACACCTTCGAGGAAGCCGCCAAATCTGCCGCAGAGGACAATGCCATGCCCACGGTGCGTTATCGCACTGTTTCCTCCGCCGAGTTTTACCGGCTGAGAGCCAGTGTCGAAATG
The DNA here is from genome assembly GCA_964547925.1 of uncultured Dehalococcoidales bacterium. Classification (GTDB taxonomy): domain Bacteria; phylum Chloroflexota; class Dehalococcoidia; order Dehalococcoidales; family JAFGLR01; genus JAFGLR01. The sequence continues at coordinate 1,151 of CAZJQF010000207.1, read as the reverse complement.
GTAAGACCCGTCGCTACGGGCGTGATAGATGAGCTTATCAAAGCCCTCACCACGCCGCTGACAGCCGCAGAAAGTGCAGCGAATCAGGCGAAGAAATCGGCCGATTCCGATATTGTCGTAGTGACCGGTGAGTCCTATGAAACGGCATTAGAGGAATTCAATCGCCTATATCTGGAAAACCGGTGGGGAGACGGTCTGCCGATGGTTCCCCCGACACGCGAACGGCTGAATTGGATGCTCTCGGGGACAAAACGTTCCCCGCAGGAAGTAATCGGTAAAGTTGTTCCGAAGCAGGGTTTAGCTACAGTAGAAAAAATTGCGATTAATGCTGTCATGGCAGGCGCCAAACCGGAATATTTACCGGTAATACTGGCGGTTATGGAGTCTCTCACCAACGAAAAATATGATGCCAGACATTTACTGTTATCCGCCGGCTCCTTCAACCTGCTCATTGTGGTCAGCGGCCCAATCGTCAAAGAAATAGGTATACAGGCGGGCATCGGGTTCCTCGGCCACGGCTGGCGTCCCAATAATACCATCGGCCGTGCCGTCAGACTGTCCACGCTTAATATCGGGCACATCTGGCCGGGCGTAAATGATATGGCGTTAACCGGGCGCGTCTCAGCTCATACATTTTTTACCATTGCCGAGAACACCGGACTGAGTAAGTGGGAACCATATCATGCTAACCGGGGGTTTAAAGCGGACGATAGCTGCGTTACCATAGCCTCGATTTTCCCTGCCAGTCCGACCAACAACTTCTTCGGGGGCATAATCGGCACCTGGAGTGCGAAAGAGGTATTGGACCGGATAGTCGATACTATTAAGAGAGATAAGTTCATGTTCCCCATGTGGGGGAGTAAGGGGGTGGGTGCGTTACCCGGTTCGGGCGGCGGCGCAAACAACCACATGATTGTTCTCTTCCCGGAGCTTGTTTCCGAGTTAAAAAAGATGGGGTTCGACCAGGAAAGTTTGCAGCAGGAAATCTACAAACGTGCCTCCGTTAAATTTGAGGAACTGCGACCGGAAGATATCAAGGGTATCCAGACCGCCATAGCCACCGGAGTGGTGCCTGCGGAACGTAAAGCCGTATTTGAAGAAGCTCTTAAACCGGGCGGAATGGTACCGGTAATGGTATCGCCGGAAAGCGT
>CAZJQF010000206.1:287-1567 GCA_964547925.1 uncultured Dehalococcoidales bacterium | reverse complement strand
ACCGCGCGTTCCTCCCCCAGCTGGATTTTCCGGATGAGTTGGTGGGGAAGAATATCCATCACCGCAGTAAACGGGCAGCCCAGTGAACATGTTTTACACTGGTAACAGAGGTTGATGTTCACGCCGCTTTCACCGACTATTTTATTCAAAAACTCGTTAGGCATATTCCATAACCTGACTGAATTTCGGTTTATTTTCCGATATCCTCCAGTTCTTCCTCTTTGAAAACGGTCATCGGGGGCTCTTCCTCGATGTTTCTGCCGGGCACATAATTAAACTCTTTCTGGACGCGGTTCCCGACCAGTTTGAAAATATCGAAGACCGGGACATCGTTCGGACAGGCTTCCGAGCACATACCGCAGCCGACACAGCTGGTAACCATATGATTCAGGCGGGTCAGGTGATACAGGAGCGTATCGGCGGGCATTTTGAAAGCCCCTTTCCGTTCCGCCCAGCCGGTATATTTGTCAGCTCCCCATTCGAAGGTTGGCGAATCGAATAAACACTCCCGGCAGTAACAGATAGGGCACATGACGCGGCAGTTGTGACAGGTGACACACGCCGCTAAAACATCCGGCAGTTTCTCCGTTCCGGTTATCTCGCTGCTCAACTGCTCGAAAAACTTATCCCGGGCGGCTATTCTTTGTGCCGTTAAATCAACAATAGCCTTCTGCCTCTTCGATATTTCGGGCTCATTTGCAGGCGGGAAACCGATGTCCTTTAAGAGTTCCTCTCCCTTCAGGCTACCAGCTTCGATAAAAATGCCTGTGTCATCCAGCCCTAAAAAGCCGATTGTTAAATCGGCGTTGGACGGTACAGGATATTCGCATACCCGGCAGGCCTTACGGTACGTGAGACCGTCATTGCCGCTATTCTGCTTGTACTTCTGATAATCTGTTATTTTATAAGTGCCGAAACAATCAATACCGATTAATATTAAATTATCGAGGTTGGCCTGTTTTAATTTCACCAGTTCGATTAATGCCCGGAGCTCGCAGGAACGCAAAACAACGCCGATTTTCTTTTTTATCTCTACTGCATCCAATACGGTGTTTAATCCTCCAATGTATGCAGTACCCGAGGTAGGAGGAAGTTGACAGGTAAGAATCTTAATAGTAGTGGATTTCCCTGCTCCGTTTGGGCCAAGAAGTCCGAATATAGTTTCTTTTTGGATACTGAACGAAATACTTTTCACAGCTTCGAAATTGCCATATTTTTTAGATAGACACTCAGTAACTATCGCTTTATCCACGCTATCGCCAGCCATTTCAGAATATTTG
>CAZJQF010000206.1:0-261 GCA_964547925.1 uncultured Dehalococcoidales bacterium | reverse complement strand
CGTTCTGCACTGGCCCAAAGAAATTTTTAAATAAGTTGGTAAATTTTATCGAAATCTAATAAGATTCAGGATCTGGACCATCTAACTCTTACAAAAAAAATACTTAAATCGGCTTACATCACAATCGAGAAGGAACTATATGTATTCTTTCAGCAAATAATATAAGATTTTATAAACGTTGTTGGTATTAAATCTTTCCTTGTTTGTAATATATTGTAATACTAAAAAATCTCTCAGCAACCGCCTTCAAGTCTTAATAAA
>CAZJQF010000205.1:0-1622 GCA_964547925.1 uncultured Dehalococcoidales bacterium | reverse complement strand
ACGCCCTTTAATAGCCTGTAACCTTTTATTTCGCGTATCATCGCCGCAGCGTCTTTACGTTCCAGAGGGATAATACGGAAAGAGACGTCCTTGAGGATTTCGACTAGTATGCCGCCCAGCCCGAACATCATCACCGGTCCGAATTGGTCGTCCTGGTTCATACCGATAATAACCTCAACGCCCGGTGTCGCCATTTTCTGCACGGTTATGCCTTCGATTTTAGCCTGCGGCATTTTCGCTTTTACCGTTTCGATAATTTCCCGGTAGGCTTTGCCGACCTGAGTAGCGTTAGTCAGCCCAAGCCGTACGCCACCGGTATCGCTTTTATGGCTGATATCCGGCGAGACGATTTTCATTACCACCGGAAAACCGATTTCTTTAGCGGCTTCTATAGCCGCCCGTTTGGTTTTGACAAATCTGGTTTCGATAACCGGTATGCCCGCCCGGCGCAGCATTTCTTTTGATTCGAATTCATTTAAAAGCATGGTAATTACTCGCTTCGGTAAAGAATCCATTTATATTTTAGCGTAGAAAATACGGTTAAAACAAAGGGAGAGGTGCAAACCCTCTCCCTTAAGACCATATTTCGGTGATGTGCAAGTTGTGAACGTTAGCTCTCTTTCTTGTTTTTCTCTGGTTCGGCTTTCTTCTTAGCCGCCGCCTCTTCCGCTTCCCGCTCTTTCCGGGCTTTTTCCCGTAATTCCTCGAGTTCCTTTAAGAAACTCCTGCTTGGTCCTCAACCCATATCGATACCCTCCTCTTATTATTTATTATATGGTTTTTTAATACCGTCAACTACTGGGTTACAATTTTAATCGCTTTAGCCGGACAGGCCCGGGCACAGGTGCCGCAGCCCCGGCAGACCGATGGGTCGGTCATCGGGATGTCTCCGGGAGCTTCCTGCTTGAGCAGCTTGTGCGGGCAGGCTTTAGCCGCCGCGCAAAGTCCGTTCTCGCACTGTTCCGGATGACACTTATCAAAGGCCACCAGAGCCATTTTACCGGGCATAATTTTATCCGTCCGTCTCAGGGCAAACCGCCCTGTAAATTTACCCTCAGCCGAAGCTGGAAGTCTTCGGCTTAATACCGCAGGAGGACGAGCCCATGCCGAAGGTGGAATAGACCCGTTCGACCAGGTTTGAGCCGCACTTCGGGCAGGTAATTTCCGCCTCGGTTTTCTTATCATCATTCAGGCGGTAAAACTTTTCGAATTTTTCCCCGCACCAACTACATTCATATTCGTAGATAGGCATATTGTTCCTCCTCACTATCCCCGGGACAATTCGGCGACACCCTGAGCCAGCTGCCGTTGCTTTTCCAGTTGTCCGGCCTGAACTTCCCTCAGCAGTCCGATGGCTTTGGAAATCCGGGCATCGGCTAAGTCGTAATAAACGGTGGAGCCTTCCCGGCGGGTCGTTACCAGACCCCGTTCCCGCAATATCGCCAGATGCTTGGAAACGTTCGATTGCTTTAATTCCAGCCGCCGCGTCAGTTCGTTCACGGAGACTTCGCCTTTAGCCAATTCGTTTATAATAAGTAGCCGGTTGGCATCGGACAGGGTCTTACAGAAGTCCGCGTGCAGGCGGTAAATCGCCGCTTTTTCCGCATTATCCAATTCAATTG
>CAZJQF010000204.1:0-1622 GCA_964547925.1 uncultured Dehalococcoidales bacterium | reverse complement strand
CGATAATATGGTCGATAGAGCCGGGAATTTCCCGCAAACTCGTATATATTTTCAGGCCGGCATATTCGCCGGGTTCGGAGCCGACGGCATAAAGTTTTCCCGGGTATTTTAGCGAAAGAAGCGAGTTCAACAGCCAGCGGCCGCCGGTAAAGCGGTCTTTTTGCGGCGAAACACCGACGACGGCAATCGACTGCGGGTGAAAAAGAAACTCCAAATCACGGTCTTTCGCTTCGTGCAGACTCATAGATAAATTGAACTCCACTACATTGAAAGAATTAGCTGCCGCCACCCGGTTTTACCAGGGGAATATTCTGGGCACAAAGCGGACATTTATCCGCCGGGTAGGCGATGGTCTGAGACCGCAGGCAGGCAAAAAAGGGAGCGCCGAAATCGAGCCGGTTTTCGGAACGGTCGACCAATATGCCGACACCTATCACGTTACCCTGCAGCTTACGCACCGCATCGACAACCTGCCGGGCTGAACCGCCGGTAGTCAGGATATCATCGACAACGAGTACGCGCTCGCCGGGGCTAATCGTTAAACTGCGGCGGAAAATGCGGATATCGCCCTCTTTTTCCGCATAAATACTGCGGGTACCGAGCTGGCGGGCGACTTCATGAGCTAAGATAATACCGCCGGTGGTCGGTCCGGCGACGACATCCACTTTCTCTTTACGGAAATGGTCGGCGATCATTTTGCAGAGCTGTTCGGTATACTGCGGGTGCTGTAATATTTTAAATTTCTCCCAATACATCGGGGAATGCAGACCCGAAGTGAGTAGAAAATGGCCGTGCAGTAAAGCCCCGGCCTTAACGAAAAGCTCCTGAATCTTATCGGCCATCGAGATACCTCCGGTGTTATTATTCCGCAAAGCGGTAGTTGGCCACGGTGCCCCAGAGACGGAACGGCCAGTAAGATAACCAGGCCTTACCGATAATACTGTCTTGTGATATCGGGCCGTAGAGGTGAGAATCCTCGGAAATATCACGGTTATCGCCGAGAACGTAATAAAAATCCTCCGGAACGGTGATTAACATCGTCGAATAAGTAAAGCTCTTTTTAATATAAGGTTCTGCCAGAGCCTGTTCGCTATCGTTGATATAAATCTGTCCGGCCTTGATTTCAACCGTATCGCCGGGGAGACCGATGACACGTTTGATAAAGGGCAAATGTCTGGCATTCGGCCAGTCATCCGGCGGCTGAAAGACGATAATATCGCCCCGCTGCGGCTCATGCCCGAACCAGTAAGCGGCTTTAACAATTAAGACGCGCTGCCCGCTCGAGGCCAGATTGGGTTCCATCGAGGAGCCGAGAACCGGTACGCCCTGGATGACGAAGAACAGCAAACCGTAAATTACCGCCGCCAGGACAATGATGATGATAGCTTCACGTAATAAATTCTTCATAATATTACAGCCGGAAAACCAGCTTAATTCATTATAACGTAACGCTTCCAGGCTTGCCAGTTTGCATTATTTTTTAAAGGGGTGTTAGAATGGCCTCAGTATGGTATATATGGAAAGAGCTCTATCCCTGGCCAAGCTGGCCCTCGGGCAGGTCAGTCCGAACCCGTCCGTCGGGGCGGTCATCGTCCGCGACGGGGAGGTTGTCGGGCAGGGTT
>CAZJQF010000203.1:0-1625 GCA_964547925.1 uncultured Dehalococcoidales bacterium | reverse complement strand
CATTTCTACGCGCGATTATAGCCTGAATAATCTTGTATTTGTAATCTAATGCTTCGTACTCTTTGCGAATACTCGGTTTTTTTAAAAGTTTTTCCTTGAATTCCCTGAAATCCGTTCCTTCCATGCGAACCACCTCCCGGCCTATCTGCCTGCTACTATGATAACATAAATGTTATCATAGTATAAAGTAACTCCGGAAAGATTACCTGGTAAAGTTTGCCTCATGGTCAAGTTAACCATTATATGATATATTACCCTTTTACGGACTATATTACCACTTCAAGCTGATATTACTTGACGAAAATTATCAATATGATAAAATAGGTATCATCTTTCCGGGTGAAGATAGAATTAGATTTTGGTAGGTGAATTTTTAACCAAACCACCATATGGAATTCAAGATGAATAAAATATTTAAACTGTCGGTATTATTAACAGTATTACTTCTCCTTTTTATAGGTGCCATTTTTAGTTGTAACCGCAATTCTACTGAACCAACGAGTAGTACGGAAACACCACGTACAATTTCATATTTCCCAGTGCAGAATGAAGACCCCGGGATTTATATGTTGGCTTTACTGTTGGGTAAGTTATATATAGATATTAATGGTTATTTAAGAATAAACGACACATTAGTAATCTGGCCGTACGGGTATTCTTATAGAGTCGAGGGAACGAATACTTTAATCATAGATGAAAGGGAGAATCTAGCTGTGCGGGTAGGCGATGATGTAAAAATAGGTGGTGGATATATGGATGCTATAGGTAATGATAGATTAATGGAACCTCATCCGGAAGTCTGGGAAGGACCCTTTTGGTTAGCTTCTCCTTTGAATTATTATCCGCCTGCCAGTACTGCGACAACAAAATGAAATAATTTTGTAGGGTACGCTCTGCTTCACTCACCCTACGGATTTATTAAACTTTATGAGCAACACAATAACAGTTTTCATTGAAAACCCTGCGGGGTCGAGGACTAAAAACATACATGATGAAAAAACCCTGGAATTTAAGGGGAGTATGCCGGTTGCTCGTGCCTACCCCTTCCCGTATGGTTTTATTCTCGGCACTACCAATGAAGACGGAGATAATTTGGACTGCTTCGTGTTAACCAAAAGCGCCCTTCGTAGAGGTGACGTTATCGCTTGTTCTGTTGTCGGTTTAATGGAGCAAATTGAAGATGGTAAGCAGGATAATAAAATTCTGGCCGCGCTAGTGGGTGAGTCCGTAGCGTTAACGGAATCCGTGAAATCAGAACTCACGGTATTCGTGAATCATGTATTTGACGACCAGTCTGGTAAATCGATAAACGTAGGGGAATTCTCAGGGGTTGCCCCGGCACTAAACCTGATCAAACAATGTAGCGATAAAACTTAATTTATTGTGACAGATAGTCTGCCCAGAATTTCACGGTCTCGATATCGAAACGGAGGTCGCATTGCAAACAGCGTCCCGCTTCGGCTTTCGCTTCCTCTTCGGTTAGAGGAGGTTCGGCGTCATCCAGTCCGGCAAACTGCGGCGAGGGGGCTTTATAAGACGCGGTATTCCGGGGCAAACCGGCGAAATCCTCTTTCCGCCCGATGCACGGATTCGCTTTGATGGGTTCAATTAACACTTCATCGATA
>CAZJQF010000202.1:0-1628 GCA_964547925.1 uncultured Dehalococcoidales bacterium | reverse complement strand
AAGCCTTGCCTTCCGGCAGTAAAATTATGATTCTGGCCCCGCTGGTACGCGACCGGAAGGGTGAATACCAGCAGGTTTTCGGCGATTTGCGGAAGCAGGGTTATGCCCGCGTCCGTGTGGATAAAAAAATTATCGACCTTGCGGAAGAAATCCAGCTAGATAAAAATAAAAAGCACTCTATCGAGGCTGTGGTTGACCGTCTGGTTATCGGAGAGAGTGACAGCCAGAGCCGGATTGCCGATTCGGTAGAAACCGCTCTCAAGCTGGGTGCCGGTGTCATTATGGTCTCGATTATCGATGGCGAAGAACTGCTTTTTTCCGAACAATACGCCTGTGTTTATGACGGCATCAGTATCGGGGAAGTCGCCCCGCGTACTTTCAGCTTTAACAGTCCGCACGGTGCCTGTCCGGAGTGTACCGGTCTGGGCGTAAAATTTGAAATCGACCCCGATCTGGTCATTCCCAATAAAGAATTATCCATTTCTCAGGGAGCCATTCGCCCGTGGCAGTGGCAGACCTGGTATTACGACCAACTCGATAGTCTGGCGCGGCAATATGACTGGACTCTACGTACTCCGATTAACAAATTGAATAAAAAACAAATGGATGTTTTGTTATACGGAGAGGGCGGTGAACGCGAGACTTACCGCAACCGCTTCGGCCGCGTTCAGACATACTTTAACGGCTTTGAGGGCATCATTCCCCGGATGGAAAGGCTTTATCATGATACCGAGTCGGAAAATTCCCGCCTCGATATCGAGCGTTATATGGTTTCCCGGCCCTGCCAGGTTTGCAAAGGCAAGCGTTTGAAGCCGGAGGCACTGGCAGTGACTATCGGCGGAAAAAACGTTATCGATGTTAGTGAGATGCCGGTCAGTCAGATATTAGACTGGGTAATGGCTCTCAAAGGCGATGGCAAAACGGGTATCTTAAGCGAACGGGAACTGATAATCGCCCGCCAGATTATTAAAGAAATTCAGTCGCGAATTGGCTTCCTGAAAGATATCGGCCTGGAGTATTTAACGATTGACCGTGCCTCAGCGACTTTAAGCGGCGGGGAAGCCCAGCGTATCCGGTTGGCCACCCAAATCGGCAGCGGTCTGATGGGCGTGCTTTATATCTGTGACGAGCCTACGGTAGGTCTGCACTCCGCCGACGATTACCGTTTAATCGAGACTTTAAAGCGCCTGCGGGATTTGGGTAATTCCATTCTGGTTGTCGAACATGATGAAGCGATGATGCGGGCCGCCGATTATATTATCGATATGGGTCCCGGCGCCGGCGAGCACGGCGGTAAAATCGTCGCTACCGGTACGCTTACGGAAATCGAAGCCAACCGGACCTCAATGACCGGACAATACCTTAGCGGCGGTATGCAAATACCTTTGCCCCGCAAACGCCGTAACGGTAACGGCAATCAAATTATTATTAAAGGTGCCGGCCAGAATAACCTGAAAAATATCGATGTGAAAATACCGCTCGGACGGTTCGTTTGCGTGACCGGAGTTTCCGGCAGCGGCAAGAGCACGTTAATCGATGATGTTTTGTATAAGAATCTGGCGAAAAAACTATACGACGCGCGTGAACCGGGCGGTAAATGTGATTCCATTAAGGGTATCGAAAATATC
>CAZJQF010000201.1:0-1679 GCA_964547925.1 uncultured Dehalococcoidales bacterium | reverse complement strand
GTCATCCGTATCAGAGTTGCGTAGACTGTCATCGCACACCTCCAACCTGTTTTGTTATGCCTAAACAGTAAAACTAATTCCCGTTTCTGTCAATAGGTATGCTGAATATTGTCAGAAAACGGATTAGAGTAGTGAGATTATCAGTAGAAAAAATAAGCAAAACACAAAGGGCGGGTTTAAAACCCGCCCTTTTTATACTTTTACCCCTGACAGATTAAGAATTCGGTTTCTTCGGCGGAGTTTTTGCCTCAGCCAGAGCCTCACCGAGTCCCAGAATATTAACCAACCGGGACTGGTCGGAAATAACCAGCTTCGAATTATCCTGTAAAGAAGCCTGGGTAACTTCAAGCTGTTTCAGTAATTGGGCGTTGCCGACAAAATATTCGGCGGCCGCCTTGGAGACGTTTTCGATAGCCTGGGCTTCCCCTTCGGCTCTCAATATAGCCGCCTGCTTATCGCCTTCGGCTACGAGGATGGCGTTTTGCTTGTCACCCTCTGCTTTAAGTATCTGTTTCTGCCGGTAAGCCTCCGCATCTAAAATGGTCGCTCGTTTTTCTCTTTCCGCTTTCATTTGCTTACTCATTGCTTCCGTAATATCGTGCGGCGGAAGGATTTCCTTAACCTCTACCCGGGTTACCTTCACTCCCCACTTATCAGTAGCTTCATCGAGGGTTGTCCTGAGGGATGAATTTATGCGTTCTCTTGAGCCTAATGTTTCATCTAGCGCCATATCACCGACCAGATTTCTCAAATTCGTCTGGGCCAGTTTGCTTACAGCGACATAAAAATTAGCTACTTCATACCTCACCGCTTTGGCATCGGTAACATAATAATAGACCACGGCATCAACCGTTATGCCGACATTATCTTTAGTTATAACTGCCTGGGGCTCGATATCCAGTACGGATTCACGCATATCTATTCTGGCTCGCAAAGAATCGGCGAAAGGAATAAGGAACCTGAGTCCGGGGTCCAGTGTCTCTTTGTACCTGCCGAATCTCTCGACAATACCCTTCTCAGCCTGGCGTATAATAACGATGGACCTAGCAAGCATAACAATGATGACGATAGCCAGAATGACAAGGAAAATAATCAATCCTATTGGCACGGAACACCTCCTTACAATTTTTTAACATTGAGAGTAACGCCGTTAATTCCGGTAACGACTATCATTTCACCTTTTTCGATGTTTTCCTCCGACCTCGCTCTCCACTCCTCATTGCCGACCTTAACCAACCCGGCGACGCCGGGAGTCAGAACCTGTAAAACGACACCGGTTTTTCCGATAAGGACATCAACATTAGTCTTCTCTTTCTTCGTCGCCGTCCACCGGTGAACGTATCTCCGGCCGATAGCGAGGTAGGCAACGCAGATTACCAGGGATACGATTAGAGTAATAACCCAGGAGTGGGCGGCCAGAGTCGCCAGCCCGCCGATAATGAGCGCGGAACCGACAAATACCAGGTCCAGCCCCGTCTCAACACCGACGATAAGTTCCAGTAAAATAAGGATAAGGCCGACACTGACGAAGATGAGCCACATCCAGGCATCCGGAAATCCTAATGTAACATCTCCCATAATTAATCCCTGCCTTTATGTCATTTCCGTGATAATCAGATTGCCCATCGACCTTTCCATAACGGACTTTCTAATCGTTGTTAGTATAATATGCCGGAATT
>CAZJQF010000200.1:0-1684 GCA_964547925.1 uncultured Dehalococcoidales bacterium | reverse complement strand
AAGGTAACAAAGATATTATTCTGTGCGAAAGAGGGATTGTGCCGGTCGGTAAAGGTAAAAGCTACACCAGATATAATCTGGATTTAGCCTCGGTGCCGGCGGCTCAGAAAGAAACCTATCTTCCTATTGTCGTCGACCCGAGCCACGCTACCGGACGGCGTGATTTAATTTTCAGTATGAGCTGCTCGGCTATTGCAGCCGGCGCCGCCGGGGTAATGATAGAGGTTCATACCAATCCGGCCGAGGCTATCGTCGATGCCCAGCAGGCTATTACTCCCGACGAACTTAAAGAAATTATAACCGCCTGTAAAAAGATACGGTCGGTGGTTGCTTCGCATAAAAACAAAGGTTAAAATAAACGCAAGATGAAAACAATCATAGTAAACACGGGGCATACCCAGTACGATATTCTTATCGGCGGCGGATTACTGTCCAAAACAGGGGAAAGACTCAAAGAGAACGGTTTCAGCGGTAAAGCGGTTGTCATCACGGATACGACGGTCAACGAGCTTTACGGGCAAATTCTGGAAAGCAGCCTGTCCGGTGCCGGTTTTGAGTCGGTTTTTTTTACGCTGGAGCCCGGCGAAAAACAAAAAACGCTGGCGAATGCCGGCCGGTTGTTTACGCTGTTTAATGAGGCTATGGTCGATAAAATAACACCGGTTTTGGCCTTCGGCGGCGGGGTTATCGGTGATTTGGCCGGTTTCGTCGCGGCCAATTATATGCGGGGTATACCGCTGGTCCAGATACCGACAACTTTACTGGCCCAGACCGACAGCAGTATCGGCGGTAAGGTCGCAGTAGACCACGGTAAGCTGAAAAATATGGTCGGAACTTTCTACCAGCCGAGGCTGGTTATTTCGGACATCAGTCTATTAAAAACACTGCGTCCGGAGTATGTAAGTGACGGTCTCGCCGAGGTGATTAAATACGGCGTCATTTGCGATGAGTCCTTCTTCGAGTATCTGGAGAAGCACATCGGGCGTATTAAAAAATTCGATGAATCGGTTCTGGAACATATCGTACATGAATCTGCGGCGATTAAAGCCGGTATTGTCGGGCAGGATGAGAAAGATACCGGACTGCGGAATATCCTGAATTTCGGGCATACTCTCGGGCATGCTATTGAATCGGTTTCCAATTTTACCGTCGGACACGGTGCCGCAGTGGGGCTGGGGATGCTGGCGGCGGGGCGGATTTCACATAAACTGGGGATGTTCAGCCCGGACGATTTATCTCGTTTAAAGAGATTAATCGGGCAAGCCGGGCTGCCGGTAAAACTGGCTGACTTGAAAATTAAAGCTTTACTTGAGGCGATGCAGCACGATAAAAAGGCGGTTGCCGGAAACATGCGGTTCATTTTAGCCGCCGGTATCGGTAATGCCGCAATTTCAGACGGGGTAAGCCTGTCTCTGGTAGAAAAGGTATTAACGGAATGGTATGAAACGACCTAGAATTTGTGCCGTAATCACGGAAAATGATTATGAGGCGGCGGCGGGTATCTGGCGGTTTGTGGATTTTTACGAAATACGGATTGATTTAATCGGGGACGGCTGGCAGGAATGGGTGAAAAAGCTGAACCGTCCCTGGATTGCGACGAACCGTTTGGCGGAAGAGGGCGGCAAGTGGTCGGGCAGCGAAATAGAAAGAGTTTCCCGTCTCCTGGAAGCGGTCAGGCTGGGAG
>CAZJQF010000199.1:0-1714 GCA_964547925.1 uncultured Dehalococcoidales bacterium | reverse complement strand
TGATGCTCTGGTTTAAAAAGAAAGGCGTTACTCTTATCAGCGGCGTTAAGGAATATGTGGAGATAAATGATAAGGGACTGACGATTATTACGAAAGAAGGCGAGAAAAGGACTCTGGCAGCGGACAGTATTATTCCCGCTTTGCCTTTAACGCGGAATACCGGATTATTCGCCGAACTGGCCGGCACAGTCCGGGAAATCTACGCGGTAGGCGATTGCAAAGAACCCCTCCTGATAGCCGACGCCGTAGGCACAGGAGCCCGGACGTTATTGAACGTTTAGCTGATTGAGAAAATATAGCTTCATATTTCGAAGGATAAGGAGAATCTGAATGACAAAGCAATTTGAAAACAGGGTTGCTCTCGTTACCGGCGCGGCTTCCGGTATCGGGCGGGTTACGGCACAGATGTTTGCCCGGGAAGGTGCCAGGGTTATTGTCGTTACCGATTCTAATATTAAGGGTGGTGAAGAGACCGTCAGGTTGATTAAAGATGCCGGCGGTGAAGCTGCTTTTGTAAAATGCGATGTTACGAAAGCAGCTGAGGTGGAAAATGCGGTCAATAAAGCTGTCGAATTATACGGCCGCCTGGATTACGCCTTCAATAATGCCGGTATCGGGCCTGACGGCAAGCGTGTTCCGTTCCTTTCTATAGCGGATTTACCGGAAGAAATCTGGGACCGTACGATAGCGGTTAATTTAACCGGTGTTTTTCTGTGCCTGAAATATGAAATCCGGCAAATGATGAAACAGAAGTACGGCGCGATTGTGAATACCGCCTCGACGGCTGCTTTCAAAGCCGTCGAGAAATTTGCCGCTTACACGGCCAGCAAGTCCGGACTGGGGGGCTTAACCCGCGTGGCGGCTCTGGAATGTGCGGCCTCCGGCATTAGAGTTAATACCATTTGCCCCGGTCCGACTAACCGGACTTTGTTAATGGAATATTTAGTCGGTTCCACGCCTGCCGAAGGCAAAAAGATGCACAGTATGGTGCCGATGAAACGTATCGCGGAGCCGGAAGAGATGGCTGAAGCCGTTATCTGGCTGTGTTCCGATGCCGCTTCGTTTATTACCGGACATATGATGCCTATCGACGGCGGTCTGACATCGATGTAATAGCGGTAGCAGAGAGGTTAATTATCCTCCGGGCAGACGGTATTATTAATTAACGGAATATATTTAATTCAGGAAAGGGTGGTGCGGTATCGTTGCGTAAATATATGCCATACCACAGGGGAATTTATGGACGATAAAATTAGAGTTTTAATCGATTTCGGCAGTACTTATACCAAGGTTGTCGCGATAGACCTGGCGAAAGAGGAAATCATCGGGCAAACCCGTGTTCATTCGACGGTTACCACTGATATTACTATCGGTTTGAAGCAAGCCCTGGAGATTATTTCCCAAAAAGCCGGCATCAGCGATCTGGACGGTAAAAAAGCCCTGGCGTGCAGCAGCGCGGCCGGGGGGTTACGTATGGTATGCGTCGGCTTCGTTCCGGAATATACGAGTGAAGCCGCCAATTTAGCCGCTTTGGGTGCCGGGGCTAAAGTAGTGGGGAAATTCTCTTACGAACTCGATGTAACAGAGTTGGCGGAGATAGAAAAGCTGTCTCCGGACATTCTGCTGCTTACCGGAGGCACCAACGGCGGGAATACCAAAGTTATTATACATAATGCCAAAATGCTGGCGAAAACCGGAGACTCTATTAAAAATA
>CAZJQF010000198.1:0-1767 GCA_964547925.1 uncultured Dehalococcoidales bacterium | reverse complement strand
ATGTTCGACCCGGTATCCGTTACCGAGAATTTAGCCGGTCTGTCGGCCGCAAAACGAAGGGTAATCGGCATACAACTACTCTTCTCTCCCGAACACGGCCGCTACGAACAGGAATTACGGCTTGGGGCGGTTTAGCCGATAGACACAAACTGGAAATAATTCAATCAATGATAAATAGAAAATGGTAAATGAAAAATTTCACTAACAGGGGGACAAAATGAGTCTGCATAGAGGTGTGTTGAAGAGCTTTGATTCTGAAGCGTATACGGCCACCATCCAATTGACCGGCAGTTATAAATCTTATCTGGAAGATATTACCGTCGCCAGGAATTTACCCGCGGCTGAAATGGTATCAGGTAGGAAAGTTGTCGTTGCGTTTTTCGATGAGCACAACCCTAAAGAAGCGGTGATAATCGGAGTATACGTTTGAATCGGCATTAACAGCCGTTACGTTCTGATTATTTACTGTTTGCCCGGGCGATGCTCTTCATAATGGAAAGAATACCGATGACACCCCATTGAGTATCGACCGATTCCTGTCCCAGTATCTGCGCCACATAAGGGTCAACCTGCCCGGTGGGCTTGTTGTCTTTCCCGATAATATCGTCGACATCGTAGGTTAAGTATCCTGCCATTGCGAACAACTGGTTTTCCTGGTATCCCAGCGGTTTGGCAATGCGCTTAAGCACGTGAGCCGACGGAAACCGGGTCCCTTTCTCGATACGCCCCAGATGGGAAGGCGAGACCTTAGCCTTGGCGGCAAGCTCCTGTAACGTAAGATGCATGGTTATTCGTTGCCGCCGCAGCATTTCACCGAAATGTACTGCTTTTTCAACCACGCTATCAATATAATTTGCCATTTGGCACAAAGTCAATAGAATCGAATTGATTGTAACCCCATTGTAACTATTTATGGTGTTTCCTGTGCCAAATGGCATTCACCAAAAAAATATCTAATAAGCAGGTGAGTTTATGGAAGAACTTAAAAGAGCACCAGGCGGACAGCCGGGGAACCAGAATGCCCGCCGTCATGGCTTTTATTCAGACTTGCTGGACGAAACCCAGCGGGCTGATTTTGAGCAGGCATTGCTGATAGAAGGATTAGACGTTGAAATCGCCCTGATGCGGGTAAAGCTGAGAAACGTGATTCGTAAAAACCCCAACAACTTAAAGCTAATTACTCATGCCGCCGAATCACTGGCCAGGCTGGTTAAAGTGAAATACGGTAAAGGTAAAAATGACCCGAAAAAAGTTAAGGAGGCGGTAGGGAATGTTCTCAGAGACATCATCATCCCCCTTGGCATCGATATCTCCAAAATCTTCTCCAAATGAAATAATTGCACCTGCTCTCAATCATTTACGGCCTTATCAGTTTGAAATAGCTGATGCAATAGTCCGGAGTGTTATCGAAAACAAGGGGTTAACCTTCTCAGTGGAAATTGCCCGGCAGGGCGGTAAAAACGAAGTCTCGGCCAGGATTGAACTAACGCTGTTAATTCTCTATGCAGAGCAGTTGAAAAATTGCATTAAATGCTCGCCCACATTTAAACCTCAAACAGTTATTTCAATGATGCGATTGAGAGACAAGCTAAATGAATTCGGCTGTGACGGTTTGTGGCAAAGCGAGTTAGGTTACATTATCAGGCTCGGAGACGCCCGCGTCATTTTTCTTTCGGCGGATAAATCGGCCAATGTGGTCGGTAATACTGCACATTTATTATTGGAGGTTGATGAAGCTCAAGATGTCAGTAAAGATAAATATACTAA
>CAZJQF010000197.1:0-1805 GCA_964547925.1 uncultured Dehalococcoidales bacterium | reverse complement strand
ATATCGATATGTGGCATAAAAACGTTTACACCACCCTCTTTTCCGCTTTTCACTGCACCAAAGCTTGCTGGGATGATATGTGCGCCGCAAAATACGGACGCATCATAAATATTACTTCGGTGGCCGGACTAATGGGCGGCGTCGGCCAGAGCGCTTACAGTGCCGCGAAAGCCGGCATCATCGGACTCACTAAATCGGTCGCTCTGGAAGGCGGCCGATATAATATCACCTGCAACGCCGTCGCGGTGGGGGTCGCCCGTACCGATGCTCCTCTGGCCGATGATGTTAGAGAAAAGCTGGAGAAAAGGATGGTCACCCGCCGGATTGCCGAGCCACAGGAAATCGCCGATGCGGTAGCCTTTGCCGTTTCCGATAAGGCTCAATACATGACCGGCACGGTCGTAAACATGATGGGCGGGCTGGATTTATTTGTGTTTTAAATAAGAGTGTTTATAGTGAATAATCTCTATCCCAGGCGACCGCGTTTCAATTCCATATATAATTTTCGCGACCTGGGTGGCTATCAGACTACCGGAGGCCGTAAGGTAGCGTGGCGCCGTATTTTCCGCAGCGGCGAACTCCACAATATGACCCGTGATGATGCCGATAGGCTTAAAGAAAAAATCGGGCTAACTTCAGTATTAGACCTCAGGAGCAATCTTGAGATAAATCAACATGGGCTAGGATTAATTACCGAATCCGGATTTAATTACTTTAACGTATCCCTCATATCCGATGGTGGTGATAGAGAAGGGAACATCCGGCGTTATCAAAACATTAACGATATGGGGCAATTCTACTTACGCCTCGCCGCACAAAAAGACTTTAGCCAAGGAATCGTTCAATCTCTTGAAATTATCGCCGACCCGGCGAATCACCCTCTGGTATTTCATTGTTCCGCCGGGAAAGACCGCACCGGGGTTCTGGCGGCAATATTATTAAACTCCCTTGATGTTATCACGGAAGACATAGTTAATGACTTCTTATTATCGGAACCTTACGTCAAAATAGTTGCCAGTCGTATTCAAAACGACCCAAAACTGGCCGAAGACCACAAGAGTTTACCGGAATATTTTTGGAGAGTAAGACCTGAATCGATGGTTATGTTTCTTACCGGGCTTAAACAAGAATACGGGTCGGTTAAAATGTATTTGGATGCACAGGGAGCTAAGCCATCATTGATTACACAGCTAAAAAATACTCTATTGGTATAATCCTTACTTTACCGCGTAAAACCCTGCCTGTAGATAAGACAGCCAGAAAAGAGCGACAGTTTCAAAGCCCACTTCGTTTAATAAACTCAAATGTTCCTCGATTGAAATAGGGAAATAATGCGTGTTAAAACGCTTGAGATGTTCTTCGACCACAGCTTCCGGCCTTCCCTGCCCGATTTGAAACTGTTTCCACCGTTCTGATGCAATTGTAATATTGCTTGGCGCAACCGGTTTAGTATTTTCGAAGGTAATAAATACCCCGGCCTTCTCCAGTAAATCATAACAAACCTGAGTAGCCTGTAAACGTTGCGGTTCCTGCAGTGAATGATGGCATAAAATAGCGGTGATTACCTGAGGATGGATTTCGCTTTTATATTTGATTAAACCGTCCGATGAAATTGGCGGCAGGAATCTTACCCGCTGGTCCGGTACACCGGTCAAACGTTGTTTAGCCTGTTCCAGCATGGGTGCCGACGGGTCGGTTAAAATAAAGCCGGCATCGGGAAAATGAGACATCGCTTTTTCGATAAGATAACCGGTACCGCATCCGGTATCCAGCCAGCATTTTACATCCGGCTTCATCGTTTTAAC
>CAZJQF010000196.1:0-1875 GCA_964547925.1 uncultured Dehalococcoidales bacterium | reverse complement strand
AGGATGCGGATAGTGGTTGTCTTACCGGCACCGTTCGGCCCGAGATAGCCGAAAATGTCACCGGTTTCGATGGTGAAACTAACCTTGTTCAATATCTGGCGGCCGCCCAGTTTCTTGCTGACGTTTTCCAGTGTGATTGCGTTACCCATTCTTCGAGTCTTCTTCCGTAACTACCGTCTTTTCTTTAGAGGCTAATCTGGTCTTTATAATCATCAGCGGTACGGTTATCAGGAGTATCGCAATTCCGACGACCTGGGCCTGGTGTAAACCGAACAGGAAGGGATTGCCGTCCCGGATGAAATCGATACCGATACGCCAGACGGCATAAAGGCTGAGGTAAATCATAAATAACGAACCTTCCGGTTTAAACTTCTTTCTCAGACCTAGTAAGATGCCGAAAACGATAAGGTCGTAGATAATTTCATAAACTTGGGTGGGATGAACGGCGACCCCGAGCATATTGTCCACCTCGCTGGCCGGGTTGGTATAGACGAACGCCCAAGGTAAATCGGTCGGTAAACCGAAACAGCAGCCGTTGATAGTGCACCCTACCCTGCCGACTGCCTGGGCCAGTATGATTCCCGGCGCGATAGCATCGACAAAGGCCCCGTATCTAAATTTCGTAAACCGGCTGTAAATCCAGATGCCCAGTGCCGCTCCCAGAATGGCTCCTTCGATGGTTAAACCGCCGCCGCTGAATATCTGCATGGGGAATTGGGTATAATCGATGATGCCGCCGATTTCCGGATGGAATTTGGCGATAACGATATAGTCGATAACATGCAGTATTTTGGAAAAAATAACGCCGGACGGAATGCCTACCAGCGCGGCCGTTAACGCCTCATCCCCGGTGAATCTCGAGCCCTTTTTCCGGGACTGCCAGACCGACCAGGCCACCACCACGGCCACAGCGAGAGCAACCATAATGCCGTACCAGCGGACGCTAAAGAAAGCAACCGGATTCACACCGATGTTAATTACCGCAGTTATCAATTAATCCTCTCCTGAGAATAACGCTTCGACGAAGCCGGCTGCCTCGAATTCAGCCAGGTCCTCCGCCTTTTCCCCTACCCCGATATATTTAACGGGTATCTTCAATTCATCGCAAATTGCCAGCACGATGCCTCCCTTGGCGGTACCGTCCAGCTTGGCCAGCAGTATACCGGTGACCCCTACCGCCTCAGCGAAATACTTCGCCTGAGTCAGACCGTTCTGGCCGGTCGTGGCATCGATGACCAGCAGCACTTCGTGAGGCGCCGACGGGTCGATTTTCGTCACGACCCGCTTGACCTTTTTTAACTCTTCCATCAGGTTGGATTTAGTATGCAGCCGTCCGGCGGTATCGATTATCAATTCCTGGGACTGGCGGCTCTTCGCGGCCTGGAGGGCGTCATACGCCACCGCTCCGGGGTCGGCCCCCGGCTGGTGGGCAATTACGTCCACCCCGATTCTCTCTCCCCACTTTTTCAGCTGGTCGATAGCGGCCGCCCGGAATGTATCTGCCGCTGCTAATATTATAGTCCTGCCCTTGGCTTTCGAGCAAAAAGCGAGCTTACCGATTGATGTTGTCTTACCGCCGCCGTTCACCCCGACGACCAGCGTTATTTTCGGTGGAGCCGGCACAGTAACCGGCGGCGCGGCAAGGTTCAGGATTTTCACCATTTCTTCTTTAAGGGCCGCCCGCACCGCACCGCTGTCCTTTATCTGTTCGTCTTTTACCCGCTGCCTGACCGTCGTAATTAATTTTTCCGTAGTGGTAACACCCACGTCGGCGGCGATTAAAATCTCCTCCAACTCGCTCCACACGTTCTCGTCAATCGCAGGACGGCTGAAAAGTTCCTTGACCCGGCCGAACCAGGTCTGTTTGCTGCGCTG
>CAZJQF010000195.1:0-1897 GCA_964547925.1 uncultured Dehalococcoidales bacterium | reverse complement strand
GTGGCACAGCAGGCAAAATACAGCCAGTCGGCTTTGGACCCTTCGGCAACATTCTTGAGATTTAAATCGGCTGCCCACTCCGAACGTTTGCTGCGAGCTCGTCCCCACGGATTGCCGTGTTTATACACACCTTCCAGAGCATCGATAACCGTCTTGGGAATGTTCCCCTCTTCAACGAGTAAAGCCCGGATGGCAATTACCAGTTCGTGAGGCTTCAGCCCGCGCGGACAACGCAGTGTACAGGTCTGGCAGGTAGTGCAATCCCAGAGGTCGGTTTTCGCCAGGATTTTAGACGTATCGGGAGACAGTAGCACTTCCCGCATTAATCGCCTGATATTCAAGACACTTTTTAAGGAAACAGGGCATCCCGAAGTGCACTTGCCGCATTGGAAACATTTGGCCAGCTCGAATTTCGATATTAGTTCTCGGGTTTTATTTTGCATAAAACACCTGTCCGCTATGAATTTTACTAGGTGCCTTTAATAGCCTTGACCTTTTCCTTCAGCACCGGGATAACCTGGAACAGATCGCCGACAATACCGTAATCAGCTACTCTGAAAATAGGTGCCTTGGGGTCTTTATTAATCGCGATGATGGTGCCGCCCTTGAGTCCCATCAGATGCTGGAAAGAACCGCTGATTCCGATAGCCAGATATACTCTAGGTTTGACTGTTTTACCGGAAGAGCCTACCTGCCGGTCTTTAGGCAGCCACTTTTTATCCACGACCGGCCGGGAGCAGGATAACGTGCCGTTTAAGAGTGTCGCCAGTTCTTCTACCAGCGGGATATTCTTTTTATCGCCGATGCCCTGCCCGATGGAAACGAGTATGTCCGCCTTAGTTATATCTACGCCGGTCAATACGGCTTCGATGGACTCGATGAATTTAATCCGTTCCGGGGCTTTTACCGGTATCGTTAGGTTTTCTATCTTCCCGTTTAAAACAGCCTGTCCCTGAGACTGAAACGAACCCGGCCGCACCGTTACCACGCAAGTTGCGTGCCCTGAAGACGATAATTCCGCATTTACTTTACCGTCGTACATTTGACGGATACCGGTTAATTTATTATCCGTTAACTGAAAATCGATGCAGGAAGTAAACAGCGGCAAATTCAGATGAGCGGCCAGTCCGGGAGCCAAATCCATACCGGTCGCTGTATGACCGATTAAGACAAGCTCCGGGTTTTGTTCCTTAATCAGGCCTGACAGCAACTCGCTATAGGTTTCATAATTGTAATTTTCTAACAGAGGATTATCGGCCACGAGGATGCGGTTGGCTTTCTGAGTCAGTTCCGCGGCCAGTTTACCGGTGTTATTACCCAACAGAACGGCAACCAGTTCACCGCCCTCACTGAGAGCCGCGGCCTTTTGCAGCATTTCCAGAGAGATATCCAGTATAACGCCGCGCCGGTGTTCGATAAGTGCGATAATCCGTTTCATCTCAGGCGAGCCCTCCCTTTTCCTTGATGATACCGGCCAATTTACCCGCCATCTCTTCCAGACTACCGGATAATATTTCGGCGGTTTTCGTCGATTGCGGCACGTACATCTTTTCCAGTCTCACTAAAGAGCCGGAGGCACCCGCGGCGGCTGCCTCCAATCCAGTGTCGGCCAAACCGGAGACCTTTATCTCCAATCGGGAAGCTTTTCTGATACCCATGATGCTGACATACCGGGGCTCATTGATGCCGGTCTGGATGGTAAATACGGCGGGCAGCTGCACTTCTAAAACATCTTCAAGCCCGCCTTCCAGTTCGCGGTGAACTCTGGCAATGTTACCATTTATTGCGAGATTATTAACCAGCGTGCCGTGGGGCAGCCCCAAATATTCCGCAATCGTCCCGCCTACCTGTCCCTGCATGCTATCACTTGCCTGTACTCCGGTTAGTATCAGGTCGT
>CAZJQF010000194.1:0-1902 GCA_964547925.1 uncultured Dehalococcoidales bacterium | reverse complement strand
TTACTCTCTCCTGCTTATAATCCTTTAATTACTTTAACTTATATTTACATAAAAATTATATGAATTAAGTATTTCAGATTCAACCAGAGAATTAATTAGAATGAATATCAATCAAGGACCGGAAAATAATACCCCCTGTCCTTAAACCTGATTCGACGGGAAATATTGATTATAACCGGTATCGTAATAAAAAGTATTATGCCGGGACTTTGACGCCGTATTTAGTTTCCAGTTCGTCGGCGATTTTCTTTAAACCCTGTTTCTCGAGAGTCGACCTTCGCGGTATGCCTGTCTCGAGGTCCCAGCCCCGCAAAGTATAGTATTCATCCATGACTTTGTGAAATTCTTCCTTGCTGGTCCAGGCCCAGTCCGGAGAATTGAAGACCGTGTCACTGTATGTATCGTGCTCTCTCCGGCGTCCTTCTCTCACGTGGATGCACCGTTCGACGTTATATATCGGGTCCATAGCATCAATCATTTCCTGGTGGGTCATGTTGATGCCGGTAACCGCAGAGAAAACTTTCGCCCCGTTTTCCGGGTCGCCGAATTTATCCGGTGTATATCTCGAGTAAAAAGCGGGGAAGCTGGCCCAGGAGCAATAGGTCATGCAGTCCGCGTTGATATCCAGGTTGTGTAACATTTTCGCTGCGGGAACTTTATTTTTCCAGGTTTTGGGTTCTCCCATTATATCAAAAGCGTCCTCGGAGCCAAGATATTTTACATTTCCCTGTTTTAGCAATTCAGGAGTGGTCAAGTTTTGGCCGTCCCTGATTAAAGTCATAAAGCCGTTAATTCCCGCACTCGAATGAACTGCCCATCTTCGCGTTTCCGTTGCGTGAATTATGGCATCTGTGGTCGGTTTAATTACCGCCCGGTAACTCCGCTCCCATTGGATGAAATATTCCGGGTGGACCATTATATTATTATAGGTTTCTTTAACCGCAGGATGTGATTCGGAGAGGTTCTTTAAGAACCTGGGCGCCCCCTCGGGAGCCATGGCAAATATGCCGTCTTTCCCGAAGATGCCCCGTCTATGGGCGAACTGTTCCAAGACTCCCTTGATAAAATCGAGGGACCAGGGTTTATCGATAGGCAGCCCGGTATTTTCTTTGGTTACGATACCGAGTTTTACCAGGTCTTTTAAGAACCAGTAAAAATGATAGCCGAGTGTATTTGTGGCACTCAAGCCTAAATTGGTTATATACGTGTTAAATTGCAAGGCCGGAGGACCAATCACCTTACCGTACCCCGCCCATTCCCAGGTAGCCCAGCTCATCCAGCCGTTGCACAGACCGCCGCCGCTGGGTATATCTACGTCTTTGGACTGCCACGCCAGAACGCAGTTAATCGGGCAGCTGTAGCACCCTCCCCTTTTTAACTTGATAGTACCGTTTTTAACATAATCGGATAATAAGCAAAGGGATTCATCCAGCCCGTTATTGCCGAAAAATGCCTCATCGCTTGCTCCAGGAGCCTTCGGATGACCCGGACAGTGCGGTATGTGAGTACCGTGATAAATGCCTTCAGTCAGGGATTTATGGACGTGAGGACACTCCGCCTCTCCCGGTTTACGGGTCACCAGGCGGGCGTAATGCCACCACAAATCCATCAGTTCTTGAGGTTTAGCCACTTTTACGGCGCCTGTCCCCAGTACGGCAATCGCCTTAAGATTCTTCGAGCCCATCACCGCTCCGGCGCCGCCGATACCTGTGGCATGTTCTCCGTCGACGATAATTGCTGCTTCCCGGCAGAGGTTCTCGCCGGCCGGGCCGATACACAAAACCCTGGTTTTGGGGCTATGCGTACGGTATATCTGGAACATCGTATTACTTACGGTATTTCCCCACAGGTATTTCGCCCCGCGGATTTCTACTTTTCCGTCGTTAATCCAAAGGTATACCG
>CAZJQF010000193.1:0-1927 GCA_964547925.1 uncultured Dehalococcoidales bacterium | reverse complement strand
ACCCGCGGCGACGGTATTAAAGGCGAGAATATTACCCAAAACCTGCGGACGGTGCGGAGCATTCCGCTTTCGGTTCCAAAAGACGCGCCGCCCCGCTTCGAAGTCCGCGGTGAGGTCTATCTGCCGGTGGCCGGCTTTTATAAGCTGAACCGGGAGCGTGAAGCGGAGGGTCAGCCGCCTTTTGCCAATCCCCGGAATGCCGCGGCGGGTTCGGTACGTCAGCTGGATTCACGCATTACCGCCAAAAGGCCGCTGGATATGTTTGTCTACGCTCTCGGCTGGGCGGAAGGTAAAGCGATGCCGGAAACCCACTGGGAAACGATGGAATATTTGAAATCGCTGGGCTTTAAAATCAATCCCCGTAACCGGCTGGTTAACAGCCTTCAGGAAACCGAGCAGTATTATCAGGACTGGGTGAATAAACGGGAGGAATTGCCTTACGAAGCCGATGGTGTGGTTATTAAAATTAATTCTTTTACCTTGCAGCAGCAATTAGGTGATGTCGGACGCGAACCGCGGTGGGCGATTGCCTATAAATTCCCGCCGGTGGAAGGCACCACGCTGCTGAAA
The DNA here is from genome assembly GCA_964547925.1 of uncultured Dehalococcoidales bacterium. GTDB lineage: Bacteria > Chloroflexota > Dehalococcoidia > Dehalococcoidales > JAFGLR01 > JAFGLR01. The sequence continues at coordinate 1,357 of CAZJQF010000193.1, read as the reverse complement.
GAAATCGGCATCAGCGTCGGGCGCACCGGAACGCTGAATCCCGTAGCGATTCTGGAGCCGATATATATCGGCGGCGTGACCATCCGTAATGCCGCTCTGCATAATGAAGACGACATCCGCCGGAAAAATATCCACGAAGGCGATATCGTTTTTATTCGCCGCGCCGGTCAGGTTATCCCGGAAGTCGTCGGTCCGGCACAGCATAAAGGCGATGATAAAGAGTTCTCGTTAATTGATAAAATATTCGATAAAGAAAAGGGCCGTCCGGCCTGTCCCGTCTGCGGCGGCGAGGTTATCCGTCCGGAAGGCGAGGTCATGTACTACTGCACTAACGCCGCCTGTCCGGCCCAGTTGCAGGAGCGGCTGGAGCACTTTGCCTCCCGGGGCGCGATGGATATCCGGGGCATCGGCGAATCGATGGCGGAAACCCTGATTAAAGAGAGTGTCATAAAAGACGGTGAAGTATACCGTCCGGCCAAAGATGTAACTGATATTTACGCCATCGATAAAGACCGGCTATCCCAGCTAGAAGGCAAGGGCGAAAAAAGCGCCGATAAGCTTATAAAAGCTATCGAGGATTCCAAAACCCGGCCGCTAACTAGAGTTCTTTACGCCCTGGGCATCCGGCATGTCGGTGAAGAAACCGCCGCCCTACTGGTGCAGAAATATCATACTTTAGATGAACTGTTTGCAACTTCGGTAAATGATTTGATGATGATTCCGTCTATCGGGCCGAAAATTGCGGAAAGCATCACGGCTTTCTTCCGGCAGGAGGAAAACAAAAATATTCTCCGTAAGCTGAAAGAGGCTGGTATTAACCCCGTAGCGGAAGCTCCTGTTAATACCTTACCGTTAACCGGCGTGGAATTCGTCATAACAGGTACTTTGCAGTCGTTCAGCCGGGAAGAGGTTCAGGAAAAGATTAAAGCCCTCGGCGGCACAGCGAAAGATAATTTGACGAAAAAGACCAGCTATCTGGTGGTCGGAGCCGAACCCGGTTCTAAAGTGGCTAAGGCTCAGGCACTCGGTATAAAACAACTTAACGAAGAAGAATTTCTGAAAATGCTGGAGCAGCGGTAGTGAAAATAATAGTCGGATTGGGCAACCCGGGTATAGCATACAGCAATAGCCGCCATAACATCGGCTTTATGTGTCTCAGCCGTTTCGCGAAGGACCATCAAATAACCTTCGATAAAAAACAGGGGCAGGCGAGGGTTGGTTTAGGTGAAGTCAGCGGGCAGCCGGTAGTTTTAGCCCGGCCGCAGACCTTTATGAACGCCAGCGGGGAAGCCGTCGATTATCTGGTCAACCGCTACAGAGCAGGAATGGACGACTTAATCGTAATTCACGACGATAT
>CAZJQF010000192.1:0-1931 GCA_964547925.1 uncultured Dehalococcoidales bacterium | reverse complement strand
GCACCGTCCGCAGGTTTTGGGTAATATTCTCGCCTTTAATACCGTCGCCGCGGGTCGCGCCGGTGGTAAACTGCCCGTTCTCATAGGTCAACGCTATCGCCAGACCGTCGATTTTATGCTCACAGGCGAACTCCATCTTCTGATCGCCGATTAGTTTTGTAACACGCCCAAACCAGGCAAGCAGTTCTTCATAGTTTATTACGTCCGCCAGAGATAACATCGGCCGCGGGTGTGCCACAACGCCTAAGGCGGTCAAAGGAGCGGCACCGACACGCTGCGTAGGCGAATCCGGGGTAATGAGTTGAGGATACTGCTCTTCCAGTTTTTCCAGCTCGCGTACCAGTGTGTCATACTCGGCATCGGAGACCTCCGGCTTATCCAGAGTATAGTACTGATAAGCGTAATGGTTAATGAGTTCCCGGAGCTCAATTATTCTATTTTGAGCGGCTTCGAGGTCGGCCATAAATGCTCCTGATTCGCAGTATATAACGTATTATAATACACCGTGCCAAATCCTGCAGAAAAAATGGCAGTAGGATTGTTCAATTCAAACGGAGATGTTACAATAAAAATGTCTGCAGTCTGCATAGTGTGCCCATTATTTTATCGTTCAATTTCCCCTATTTAATCGAGCGAAGCGCGGAGACAGGATGGAAGCTTCTTTAGTAATCGTCAGAGATTTCGCTGTCATTATGTCAGTGGCAGGCCTGATTACATTCATTTTTCACAAGCTCCGGCAGCCTCTGATACTCGGTTATTTAATAGCCGGAGTTATAATCGGACCTTATACCTGGCCGTTCAGTCTTGTCACTAATCTCGAACTGCTGGGATCAATTGCCGACCTGGGTGTGGTGCTCCTGCTTTTCGGTATCGGACTGGAGTTTCCCATTGCCCTACTCAGACGCGTGGGCTTTAAGGTCTACATCGTAATCTCAATAATCGAGATTGCACTGATGTTCGGCATAAGTTACGGGTTAGGGGCAATACTTAACTGGCCTTTGGTGGATTGTCTTTTCCTGGGAGCAGCGTTAGCCAGCAGCAGTACCGTTATCATCGCCAAGGTACTTCAGGAAATGGGTAAATTGCAGGATATGTCCGCTCTAATGATGGTTGGTATACTCATTGCGGAAGACCTGCTTGTAGTTTTACTGCTCTCCGTGATTACCTCGGTAGCCGGGGGAACACTCACCAGTTTCCCTGATTTCGCCTGGAACATCGGCAAGATTCTAATCTTTATCATAGGAACGTTAGTAATCGGGTTTTTCCTGGTTCCCCGGTTAATCGATTGGGTAGCCAAACCTGAAAAAGGCCATAGTATCGATAAAGGCGAACACAATGAAGTTTTGATGCTGGTCGCGCTGGGCCTCTGCTTCGGGATAGCCATTTTAAGCAATACGGTAGGACTGTCAGTAGCTATCGGGGCGTTTTTAATGGGCATTCTGGTAGCCAGTGCGAAAGCCGCGCGCCGAGTAGCCAATTTAACGTCATCGATTAAAGATATGTTTGCTGCCATATTCTTTGTTTCTATGGGGGCATTTATAGACGTAACGCAATTCCAGGTTTTTATCGTACCGGCGTTAATCGTTACCGGTGCGATGGTATTGGGTAAAGTCCTCGGCTGCGGAATCGGGACTATATCTTTCGGGCAAAAGCCTTCGACGGCACTGAAGGTCGGGCTGGGGATGGGGCAAATCGGAGAATTTGCTTTTATCGCCATGAAAGTCGGACAGGACCTGAATGTAATAAGTCCGTTCCTGTTTCCGACTGTAGGCGTTGCAGTAGCTATTTCCGCATTCCTCACACCCTATATGATTAAGTTGAGTTACCGGCTCACTGAGACCAGAATTATAAAAAGAGCAGACAGTGATTATTTAATTCGCGGATTGAATAAAAAGGGGAAAAAAGAAGGCCAAAGCCCGTAATTCGGGTTA
>CAZJQF010000191.1:0-1938 GCA_964547925.1 uncultured Dehalococcoidales bacterium | reverse complement strand
CCGTTAAGGTAACGACATTTCCATCCTGAAAACGCTTATAATATTTTCTGTCAAAATATTATTCTCCCAGGTCAATTTGAGTGATTTTAGCTACGCCTGTTAATTCCGGTTATTTTACCAATGTGTTGCACGTTTATTTTTAACCGGCCGGAATTATTTTAATCCCACACTTTTTATATTATAATTTTAATGTTTGTAATTTGACGGAAAGGAAAACGGGGGACTGAAATGAAAGATTTTAAAGGAAAAACCGCTTTTATTACCGGCGGCGCCAGCGGTATCGGATTGGGAATCGCCAAAGTATTTGCGAAAAACGGGATGAAAGTAGTTCTCGCCGATTTGCGCCAAGATGCTCTGGATGAAGCCGTAGCCTATTTTGAAAAGAACGGCGGTACGGTTCACCCCATCAAATTTAATGTGACCGATAGAGAAGCTTATGTCAGGGCGGCGGATGAGGCTGAATCCGTCTTCGGGAATATCCATATTTTAGTGAACAACGCCGGCGTAAATGCAGGCTACGGAACGACATGGAAACTAACCTATAAAGACTGGGATTATGCCATCAGCGTTAATATTGTTGGTGTGGTTAACGGTATAATGACGGTATTACCACGGCTGCTGAAACATGGTGAAGAAAGCCATATCGTCAGTACGTCTTCCACCTGCGGTCTTCAGGGGGCGGATAACATGACTATTTATTGTACGACCAAGTTTGCGGTTACGGGTATGATGGAATGTCTGGCAACCGAGCTTCAGAACACTAAAATAGGGGTTTCCGTATTGTATCCGGGTCCAACGCAGGGCAATCTCGGCGTATCCTCTTTTATTAACCGTCCCGATTCTCTGAAAAACGAAGGGGAAAAGCCGGCGGTTATGCCGGGGAACTGGGACGGCGTATTTATGAACCCGCTGGAGACCGGCGAACGCGTCTTGCGGGGAATCAAACGGAACGACCTCTTCATTCACACCCATCCCGAATTTAAAGAAGGTTATATCGCCCGGCATAATGCTCTTATCCGGGCTATCCCCGAGGAACCGAGAAATGAAAAACGGTGGGAAGTCGTGAAGAATTTCGGGAGAGCGGTCTATAACGACCTTTATGATAAACAACAGCAGGTAGGTCCTCTGGACTGGTAAAGCCTGACGGAGAAATAGTCGGTATTGTGAAAAAGCCGGAGGTACCTCCGGCTTTTTCTTTAGCTATTATTAAAATACTTGAGGGCAGCCGGGATTTCTATTAATATATTGTTTAATTATCTATATTTTTTCGGGAATCAGGAAAAATCAAAGGGGGTCAGATGAAACTTAAAGATAAGGTCGCTATTATTGTGGGAGGTGCCAACGGTATTGGTAAAAGAACTTCTAAATTATTTGCCGGAGAAGGTGCTAAAGTATTAATAGCTGATATCGGTATTGAAGCTGCCGAAGCTGTGGCGAAAGAAATCAGAGCCGCGGGACATCAAGATGTCATTGCATTTAAGGTCGACCATACCAAAGAAGAGGATTCTTTCAAGATGGTCGAGTTCGCTCTGGAGAAGTTCGGGCAAATAGATATCCTGGCTAATATTGCCGGGACGCACGGTTACGTCGAAGACGGTAAATTTATCCGCAAAGACGAAGGCCCGTTTGCCGAGTCGTCCAAAGCTTTATGGGACTCGACCATCGATATTAATCTGAACGGCGCCCGTAACTGTATCAGAGCTGTGGTCAATCACATGATACAACGACGCAAAGGGAGAATAATCAACTTTTCTTCGGTGGCGGCCTTCCAGGGCGCCCCCGGCCTGGCGGCATACTCCGCGGCCAAAGGCGGTATAATCAGCCTGACCAAAGCATTAGCGGTAGAACTGGCACCTTACGGGATACTTATTAACTGTGTTATTCCGTCCGCAACGGCTACCGAACAGGTGATGGAAAGAATAAACGGAATGCGAAAAT
>CAZJQF010000190.1:0-1961 GCA_964547925.1 uncultured Dehalococcoidales bacterium | reverse complement strand
CCCGTGAGTTGTACGATACATTCTTCATTATCGGCGACATATATACTGCCAGTGCCCATTACAGCCCCGTTTGAAATAAGGCTCTGGTAATCGAACGGAATATCGAGAGACATCTCGTTCAGGAAGCCGCCCACCGGACCGCCCACCAGCGCCGCTTTGAACTCTTTACCGTTGGCAATCCCGCCGCCGATATCGAAAATTATCTGGCGTAAGGTCATCCCGAACGGGACTTCCACCAGTCCGGGGTTAGTGACTTTACCGGAAAGGGTAATCAGCTTCGTGCCTTTGCTTTCCTTACCGTAACCCGCGTACCAGTCGGCGCCTTTCTGGAAGACGGCACTGACGGCCGCTAAAGTTTCCACATCATTAACAACGGTTGGTTTGCCGTTAAGACCGACTGCTGCCGGGTAGGGCGGACGGATAAAAGGCATCCCGCGATTGCCTTCCATCGACCGGATTAATGCGGTCTCTTCGCCGCAGATAAAAGCCCCGGCACCTTTCCGTATTTCGATATCGAAATTAAAATTAGAACCGGCGATATTTTCACCGAGCAGACCGGCTTCCCGCATCTGCTTTAAAGCCGTTTCCAACCGGGCAATGGCTAAATCGTACTCATCATTGATATAGACGTATCCGTGCGTGGAGCCTATCGCATAAGCTGTAATGAGCATGCCTTCTAAAACCGAATGCGGGTCACTCTCCAGTAAAGTGCGGCCGTTATAGACCGAGGGGTCGGCTTCGTCGGCATTGCAGATTATATACTTTTCCGTACCGGCGGCATTCCGTCCGGCAAGCCATTTATCACCGGTGGGGAATCCCGCGCCTCCGCGTCCCTTGAGACCGGACTTTTTAACCTCTTCGATAATCGCTTCCGGAGCCATTTTAAAAGCCTTATCCAGGCCGCTGTAACCGCCGGCAGCGATGTAATGATTAATATCGGTAGAAGAGATAATTCCGCTGTTGCGGAGTAAGATTCTGACCTGTGATTTAACAAAAGGCAAATCCGCCATTTTGGGAATTCCGGCAATCTCTCCTTCTCCTGTGGTAGCAAAAGCCAAATCGGGGTGGGGATTGTCTCCCTGGATGTAACCTTCTACCAGTTGCACGGCGATTTCCGGTGTGACACGGCCGTAATACACCGTCGGCTGACCAGCTTTAGCGATGGCAATCACGGGTTCGAGATAGCTGATACCAAGACTGCCGACTTCAACCACCTGTGCTGTAATGTTTTGCTCTTTGACCGCGGTTTTCAACTGTTCGAGGACTTTGAGCGCCCCGGCGGCAACACCCAAGGAGGAGGTATCTATATAAATATTGGGAGAAGCACTTTTGGTCAGGGCTTCCCATTCGGCCGCGGCTTTTTTTTGTAACTCTTCGAAGGTCACGTTATCCCCCGGTTAACATAATTAAGGTTGTTTATCTGCTTCAGCCAGGTGTAGACGAGGATAAAAAGTAACTACGCTATAGGTAAAGTTTTCCGAGAGGTCCAGGTAGCGGCTAACTTCCCGGATAGCTTCGGGAGAAATGCCTTTTTCCTGTTCCTCGATCTTTTGCAGTATCGGTAACAGGTTACTTTTCTCTCCAGCGAACTGTGTCAGTATTTCTTTAATCTTTTCGTTCATAAAAACCTTGGTAATGGGTAAAAATGAGCCGTTTTTCTCTTCTGATGCTCGGTTTTATTATAACAATCCGCCTCGCCGGATTCAAATATTTAGCTTCAAAAATCGAATCCGGCGGTCTTGTTTTCTACGCAATAAGCGGTATCTGAAAAAGGGATAAATGCTAGACGAACCAGAAGCCTCCGTCCACGATGATATTTTGTCCGCAGAGCATATCGCTGTCATCCGACGCCAGAAAGGCCAGTGTGCCGACCAAATCCTGCGGGACCATATCTTTATGGACGCAGCGGCTTTTCACCATCTGGTTGATTCTATCCTGAGTCATCCCTTTTTTCTCAATGA
>CAZJQF010000189.1:0-1966 GCA_964547925.1 uncultured Dehalococcoidales bacterium | reverse complement strand
AACAACCGCTGGCGCCGACCTGCCGGATAAAGAATGACAGATATACCCGCCAGTTAGCCTTCAATAACGGTAAAGGTAACGCGACAGAGGACAATTTTCTATTCGCATGCTCGGTAAGCCGGACGGAAAATAATAGTGCCACTGCCGAGATGATAGTACTGGCAATAAATATTGCCCGGTAGTCCTGTATTACGGCTGCAGCAATATCACCGAAGAGTATCCCCAATGAACCAAAAGATACATACCGCCCGATTTTTTCCTGATATTCATAAGTGTATGCTGTCAGCGCCGCTGAAACTATACCGATACATAATCCCTGAAAACACCGGATAAGCAATAAAGTCAGAGCACCGGTGGCAAACATATGTAAAATATATGCCGCTATCAACAAGCCAAGGCCGAGCCGGATAAATTTAACGCGCCCGTGAATGTCCGATTGCCGTCCGATAAGTATGGAGGTCAGGAAAAAAGCCATCGAATTTGCTGCTACGATTAGACCTATCTGCAGTTTAGATGAACCTAAATCATTGGCGTAAAGGACGATAAATATATTGGTCGTCTCCATAGCCATATTCATCAGAAAAGTTACCAGTACTATCTGTATGGCTAACGGAATTTTCAGAAAATTAAGTCGGTTCATAATTTATTACTAAATTTAAATACTACGCTTATTTAAACAGAGCGGCAAATGCCTGTATTTAGTTTGCGGGCATCTCGTTGAAATAGTAAAATTTTATAGTAGCGAATAGAAGGCAGGGGGACATCATATGGATTGGCAACCCGTAATCGATTGGCTAAAAGATAACGGCACGAGAATTCTCATCATTTTGGTTATCGGGATTATTTTCTGGATACTACTTAACCGGTTATTGCCGCCGATAATCCGCAAGGCTGTCAAACGGAATACCGAACAGGAAACCGAACAGGAAGAGAAGCAGCGGGAAAATACCCTGATTTACGTCCTGGACGGCATCGGGCGGGTTGTCATTATCCTGATTGTCGTCTTTTCCATTCTGGGCATACTGAATATCCCCATCGGCCCGGTACTGGCCAGTTTCGGTATTGCCGGTGTAGCGGTAGGTTTCGGAGCCCAATATCTTGTCCGTGACCTGATAGCCGGAGTTTTTATCATATTGGAAAATCAGTACAGGGTCGGTGATGTAGTTACGGTTTCGGGTGTCTCCGGATTGGTACAGCAGATTAACCTGAGAAAAACAACATTGCGTGACCTCGATGGCATCGTTCATCATATACCGAACGGCGAGATTAAAATAGCCAGCAATTTCACCCGGAATTTTTCGCGCGTAAATATGAATATATCCGTATCCTACGGCACGAATCTCGACCACGCTATCAAGGTTATCAACCTGGTCGGCGAAGAACTGGCTAATGACCCGGCCTGGAAAGAAATCATCGTCACCCCACCAAAAGTGCTCCGAATAAACGAACTTGGGGAGTCCGGTATCGTAATTAAGATTCTGGGTGACGTACTGCCTATCAAGCAATGGGATGTTGCGGGCGAATTAAGGTTACGTCTGAAAAATGCCTTCGACAAAGAGGGTATTGAAATACCTTGGCCGCATACAAAAGTGTATTTCGGCAATGAGCCGCAGCTTATTAACGGAATTTCCTGCGGGAAGTGTTCGAATGTAAATATACCGGGCAGTAAATATTGCTCCAGATGCGGTAATATTCTCAAAAGCTGAATTACCGCTTTTTAAAGCATTAGTGTTATAATTGATTCTATATTATTAGAGAAAGGGGAATATTATTATGCCATCTTACGTGTATTTTCGGAAAAAAATAATGCCTTTGGAAGACGCGAAGGTAGGCGTAATGACCCATGCTCTGCACTACGGGACAGGAGCCTTTGAAGGCATCCGCGGTAACTGGAATGCGGCAAAGAAACAGATTTACCTGTTCCGTTTGAAAGAACATTACGAGCGTCTGCTTTACGGATGCAAAA
>CAZJQF010000188.1:0-1977 GCA_964547925.1 uncultured Dehalococcoidales bacterium | reverse complement strand
GAATGGCTCGGCGATAAAATCCGCATCCTCGACCAGACCCTGCTGCCGCAGCAGGAAATCTATCTCGGCCTGACCAATTACCGCCAGTTAGCCGAGGCCATTAAAGAACTAAAAATCCGCGGGGCGCCGGCCATCGGTGTCGCAGCCGCTTACGGCGTCGCTCTGGGGGCCCAACCCATCTTCGCCGAAGATAAAAAGATGTTTCTTAAAAGACTCCGCGTCGTTATCGATGCGATAGCCGCTACCCGCCCGACCGCCCGCAACCTTTTCCGGGCTTTAGAGAGAATGGAAAAGGTCGCCGGAGCCGGCAAAGACATCGAGGAAATTAAAAAGGCACTGGTCGCCGAGGCCGATAAAATCCATAATGAAGAAATCGAAGCGACTCTGAAAATAAGCGACCTCGGGGCAGCTTTGATACCTGATGGAGCTACCGTATTAACTCATTGCAATACCGGCCCGCTGGCCACTACCGGCTACGGCACAGCACTGGGCGTGATTATCCGGGCTTTCGAGCTGGGGAAAAAGATTAATGTTTTCGCGGACGAGACCCGCCCGCTATTACAGGGTGCCCGCCTCACTACCTGGGAACTCAAAAAAGCTAACATCCCGGTCACGCTGATTACCGACTCGATGGCCGGGCATTTTATGAGCCGGGGGAAAATCGGCTGCGTCATCGTCGGAGCCGACCGCATTACCGCCAACGGCGATGCCGCCAATAAAATCGGGACATATTCCGTCGCCGTGCTGGCGAAAGAGAATAATATCCCCTTTTACGTCGCCGCCCCATCCACTACTTTCGACCTCTCTTTAGCCTCCGGCGAATTGATTCCTATCGAAGAACGTTCCGCCTCAGAAGTTACCGAAATTCAGGGCGTCCGCCTCGCCCCGGAAGGCGTCAACGCGGCGAATCCCGCCTTCGACGTCACCCCGCATAAATACATCACCGCCCTCATCACCGAAAAAGGGATTATCCGGGAACCGCATGAAGAGGAAATCAAGAAGATTCTGAGGTAATGCACGATGAGTGGAATGAGATCGCGGATAATGTATATAGAATTAAAGACTGGTCCCGGTGGTCATAGTGACCGTGGTCCCGCTTGGATTGGACGTGTTTTTTTTAGTAAAAGTGGTATGACATTAATTTATCGAGGAAAACGGTTCCAAAAAGGTGGCAGGGGATCTTGTATAAATTATATTGATGTCGATACCGGAGATGGATATTGGATTTCCGGTCCTAAAAAGAACGGTGAAGACCGGTACCCTTGGGGAAGACGAACCCCAGTAGAAATTGATGACGACGTCCTCGAAGAATATTGGACTAAAATTAGGAATAAACCCGATAGAATAAAAGACAAATCCACAACATATTAATAAAGATTGTCACATTTCCCAAAAAATACCAAACTACAAACTGTTCATTACTTATTCGTCCATTCCGTACTTGATACAGAATCCAGGTATCCAAATTACAAATTACCAATTACTAATTACTTATTTTGTCTCTTGCAGTCACCATTTTTCGGGTATATAATTGGTGAACTATGGTTTTATTAACAACTAAGCCGGCCTGGATATGGGGCTATTTACTTTTACTACTTGCCTTCCTTATTTTGTATCCTTTTATGCGTCCTTCGGCAGCTAAAACATCATTTGCATTTGGAATATTCAGTTTTTTCCTCATGGTGTTAATAACATCTATAGAAAGTGCTTTTCTTTCTCATAACATTGGTTTAAGTATTCCAGGTTTCATTATAATGTTTATACCCGGAATCTTATCCGGTCTTTTCGCTATAATTTCCATCATTAAAAATAAACGTAAAGTCAGCCCGAAAGACCGCAGCTATTTAATTGGAGGATGCGTCATAAATGCTTTTGCATTTATAGTTCTGACGTGCTGGACAGTCTGGATAGCGTAATGATGTAAAACGTAGGGGCGTATGGCCATACGCCCCAGTTTAAAAAGGGCAGCCACAGGGG
>CAZJQF010000187.1:0-1979 GCA_964547925.1 uncultured Dehalococcoidales bacterium | reverse complement strand
TCATTTTGCATTTGCCGTTAATTATCTCGTATAGAGGGAAAGCGCCGGTTTCAACGGCCAGACGTCCCATTCTGATAGTCATATCGGTAGGGCAGCGCCAGCCGGTAGGACATACCGACATAACATGAAGGTAAGCCGGTCCGGGTGTCTCAACGGCTTTCTTTACTTTGGCCATAAGGTCGAAAGGATAACTATGGCAGGCGGTGGCGACATAAGGGATATTATGAGCGGCGGCGATAGCCGGCATATTCTTTTTCCAGCTAAACTGGCCGATGCTCTTTTTTCCGGCCGGAGAGGTTGTTGTCGTCGCTCCGAAAGGAGTCGAAGACGAACGCTGGATACCGGTGTTCATATAAGCTTCATTATCGAAGCAGATATAAGTAAAATTATGGCCTCTTTCCAGAGCTCCGGAAAGTGCCTGAAGGCCAATGTCGGTGGTGCCGCCGTCACCGGCAATAGCTACGATTTTAACGTCATTATCAGGCCGATAGCCTTTTCTAACCATAACTTTCAGAGCGGCTTCGACGCCTGAAGCCACAGCAGCGGTGTTTTCGAATAGTGTATGAATCCAGGGGACACGCCAGGAGGTGTACGGAAGCTGGGAAGCGATGATTTCCATACAGCCGGTAGCATTAACGACAATAGAATTATTACCGACGGCTTTCATGGCTAAACGAACAGCCAGAGCTTCACCGCAACCGATACAAGCCCGGTGACCGGGGGCAAAAGGTTCGGTGTCACCAACAAGACGCGGGACGAAAACGTTTAGCTTATCCATTATCCTCTCACCCCGTAAAACTCAAATTCTTCGCCGCTGCCGGATTTAGCGATTTCAATACCACGACCGATAATATCCATAAATCCCTGAATGGTGATATCACGGCCGCCCAGTCCGCCGACGAAACTAGCTATCTTCGGTCTTTTTGGTTGTCCGTAAAGGGCCGAACGAAGTTCGGAACAAATCGGACCGCCCATACCGTAGGACAGGGCACGGTCGAGGACAACCAGGGTTTCAGCATCTTTGAGAGCTTCGCGTATTTCCTTAAAGGGGAACGGCCGCCAGAGTCTGAGACGTACCAGGCCGATATTCTGTCCCTGCTTTTTCAATTCGTCGATTGCGGACATCGCCGTTTCAGTGAAACAGCCCGTCGTATAAAGGAATGTTTTGGTGTTTTCACAGTTGTAACACTCAACCGGGTGGTAATGGCGGCCGAACTGTTTGCCGAATTCTTCCCAATGCTCCAGAATCGGTCCCCGGGAAGCTTCAAAGTTAACACTTTGGAATTTTTTCGTTTCGGAGAAAATAACCGGGGGTGCGAAATCGCCCATAGCGACCGGTTTTTCCGGCCAGAGAGGCAGCGGAAAATCATTTGGCGGTAAGTATTTGTCAACCTGCTCTTTATCGGGGAGCAACATCGGTTCGATCATGTGGGTCAAATAGAAGCCGTCGACGTGGACCATGACCGGCAGCAGGACGCGGCGGTCTTCGGCAATCCGGAAAGCACAGATAGTCTGGTCGATGGCTTCCTGGCCGTTTTCGGTGAATATTTGTATCCAGCCGGTATCGCGGACAGCCATAACATCGGATTGGTCGCCCCAAACGCTTAAAGGACCGGAGAGAGCCCGATTAGCGACGGTCATGACGATGGGTAACTGCATCGAAGCAGCCACATAAAGTACTTCATGCATGAGTTCGAGACCCTGGCCGGCAGTGGCCGTGAAAGTGCGGGCTCCGGCCGCCGAAGAACCGAGACAGGCACTCATAGCCGAGTGTTCGGACTCGACCGGAATAAACTCAGCGTCCAGTTCTCCGTTGGCTACCATATCAGCTAAATGTTCGACGATATGTGTCTGGGGAGTGATAGGATAAGCCGCGACGACATCGGCGTTGCACATGCCGACCGTTTCAGCTACGGCGATGGAAACTTCCATACCAACACGTTTCGGCATTATTCTTCCTCCTCCAGCATCTTTATTGC
>CAZJQF010000186.1:0-1979 GCA_964547925.1 uncultured Dehalococcoidales bacterium | reverse complement strand
GCAATAAAGATGCTGGAGGAGGAAGAATAATGCCGAAACGTGTTGGTATGGAAGTCTCCATTGCCGTAGCCGAAACGGTCGGCATGTGCAACACTGATGTCGTCGCGGCTTATCCCATCACTCCTCAAACTCATATCGTCGAACACCTGGCCGATATGGTAGCCAACGGCGAATTGGACGCTGAATTTATACCCGTCGAATCCGAACACTCGGCCATGAGTGCCTGTCTCGGTTCTTCAGCTGTCGGTGCCCGTACTTTCACCGCGACCGCCGGGCAGGGTCTGGAACTCATGCACGAGGTACTTTACGTAGCTGCTTCAATGCAATTACCGATTGTTATGGCCGTCGCCAACCGAGCTCTCTCCGGTCCTCTCAGTGTCTGGGGCGACCAATCCGATGTTATGGCGGTTCGCGATACCGGCTGGATTCAGATATTTACCGAAAACGGACAGGAAGCTATCGACCAGATTATATGTGCTTTCCGGATTGCCGAAGACCGGCGTGTCCTGCTGCCGGTGATGGTCCACATCGATGGTTTTTATTTAACTCACATGATTGAACCGATGCTGCTCCCTGATAAAGAGCAGGTTGATAAATACTTACCGCCAAATGATTTTCCGCTGCCTCTCTGGCCGGATAAACCCGTCGCCATGGGCGATTTCGCACCCCCGGTTATTTTCTCCGAAACGAAAAAGTTCCAGAGTGTTAATTTTGAAGCCTCCCGGGGCCCGATTCTGGAGCATTGGGAAGAATTCGGTAAGCAGTTCGGCCGCCATTACCACCCGGTTGAGTGCTATAACTGCGATAATACCAATACTTTCCTTTACACGACAGGCTGTTTTACCGAAACGGCAATGTCCGCAATCGACGAATTAAAAAAGAAGGGGCAGAATATCGGCCTGGTGCGTCTCAGACTCTGGCGGCCATTCCCCTTTAAGGAAATACGCGAAGCTCTCAAAGATGCTGAAACCCTGGTTGTCCTCGACCGTGCCCTGTCCTACGGTATGGGCGGTCCGATTTGTTCCGAACTTCGTTCGGCCCTTTACGGACAACCAAAAAGACCGAAGATAGCTAGTTTCGTCGGCGGACTGGGCGGCCGTGATATCACCATTCAGGGATTTATGGATATTATCGGTCGTGGTATTGAAATCGCTAAATCCGGCAGCGGCGAAGAATTTGAGTTTTACGGGGTGAGAGGATAATGGATAAGCTTAACGTTTTCGTCCCGCGTCTTGTTGGTGACACCGAACCATTTGCCCCCGGCCACCGGGCTTGTATCGGCTGTGGTGAAGCTCTGGCAGTCAGGTTGGCTATGAAAGCTGTCGGCAATAATTCAATCGTTATCAACGCCACCGGCTGTATGGAAATCGTCGCCTCACAGTTACCATACACTTCATGGCGTGTTCCGTGGATTCATACATTATTCGAAAACACCGCCGCCGTTGCTTCCGGTGTCGAAGCCGGCTTGAAAGTTATGGTTAGAAAAGGCTACCGTCCCGATACCGATGTTAAAATCGTAGCTATCGCCGGTGATGGCGGGACAACCGATATCGGTCTCCAGGCTCTTTCCGGAGCTCTGGAAAGAGGCCATAATTTTACCTATATCTGCTTCGATAACGAAGCTTATATGAATACCGGTATCCAGCGTTCCTCTTCAACTCCTTTCGGAGCAACGACAACAACCTCTCCGGCCGGGAAAAAGAGCATCGGCCAGTTCAGCTGGAAGAAGAATATGCCGGCTATCGCCGCTGCTCATAATATCCCTTACGTTGCCACCGCCTGCCACAGTTATCCCTTCGATCTTTTGGCCAAAGTAAAGAGAGCCATTGAGACACCCGGACCGGCTTATCTTCATGTTATGTCGGTATGTCCTACCGGCTGGCGCTGCCCGACCGATATGACCATCAGAATGGGACGTCTTGCGGTTGAAACCGGCGCTTTCCCTCTATACGAGATAATTAACGGCAAATGCAAAATGA
>CAZJQF010000185.1:0-1998 GCA_964547925.1 uncultured Dehalococcoidales bacterium | reverse complement strand
ACCCGCGGCGACGGTATTAAAGGCGAGAATATTACCCAAAACCTGCGGACGGTGCACAGCATTCCGCTTTCGGTGCCTAAAGATGCACCGCCCCGCTTCGAAGTGCGCGGCGAAGTCTATCTGCCGGTGGCCGGCTTCTATAAGCTCAACCGGGAGCGTGAAGTCGAGGGCCAGACTCCTTTCGCCAATCCCCGGAACGCCGCCGCCGGTTCGGTGCGTCAGTTGGATTCACGCATCACCGCTAAACGGCCGCTGGATATGTTTGTCTATGCCCTCGGTTGGGCGGAAGGTAAAACCATGCCGGAAACCCACTGGGAAACGATGGAATATTTGAAATCGCTCGGGTTTAAAATCAATCCCCGTAACCGGCTGGTTAAAAGCCTGCCGGAAACCGAGCAGTATTATCAGGAATGGATGAACAAACGGGAGGAATTGCCCTACGAAGCCGATGGTGTGGTTATTAAAATTAACTCGTTTGCCTTACAGCGGCAGTTAGGCGATGTCGGTCGGGAGCCGCGGTGGGCGATTGCCTATAAATTCCCGCCGGTGGAAGGCACGACATTGCTGAAAGAAATCGGCATCAGTGTCGGCCGTACCGGGACGTTGAATCCTGTGGCGATTCTGGAGCCGATATATATCGGCGGCGTGACCATCCGCAATGCAGCCCTGCATAACGAAGACGACATCCGCCGGAAAAATATCCACGAAGGCGATATCGTTTTTATCCGGCGGGCGGGGCAGGTTATCCCGGAGGTTATCGGTCCGGCACAGCATAAAGGTGATGATAAAGAGTTCTCGTTAATTGAGAAAATATTCGATAAAGAAAAAGGCCGTCCGGCCTGTCCCGTCTGCGGCGGCGAGGTCATCCGTCCGGAAGGTGAGGTAATGTATTACTGCACCAACGCCGCCTGTCCGGCCCAATTGCAGGAGCGGCTGGAGCACTTTGCCTCCCGCGGCGCGATGGATATCCGGGGCATCGGTGAATCGATGGCGGAGACCCTGATTAAAGAGAATATTATTAAAGACGGTGATACTTACCGTCCGGCTAAAGATGTGTCTGATATTTACGCCATTGATAAAGACCGCCTGTCTCAACTTGAGGGTAAGGGTGAGAAAAGTGCGGAAAAGCTGATGCAGGCGATAGAGGATTCTAAAAACAGACCGCTGGCCAGAGTGCTTTACGCCCTGGGCATCCGGCATGTCGGTGAAGAAACGGCGGCATTATTAGTGCAGAAATATCGTAACTTAGATGAGCTGGCCGGTGCTTCAGAAAATGATTTGATAACGATTCCGTCTATCGGGCCGAAGATTGCGGAAAGTATCGTCGCCTTTTTCCGGCAGGAGGAGAATAAAAATATTATCCGCAAGCTTAAAGAGGCCGGTATTAATCCGGTAGCGGAAGTACAGGTAAATACTCTACCCTTAAACGGTGTGGAATTCGTTATAACCGGCACTTTGCAGTCGTTCAGCCGGGAAGATGCTCAGGAAAAAATCAAGGCTCTCGGCGGCACAGCGAAAGATAACCTGACTAAAAAAACAAGTTATCTGGTGGTCGGTGCCGAGCCGGGTTCCAAAGTGGCTAAGGCTCAGGCACTCGGTATAAAACAACTTAGCGAAGAAGAATTTCTGAAAATGTTGGAGCAGCGGTAGTGAAAATCCAGTATTAATTCCCTCTCCCGTTGCGGGAGAGGATTAAGGTGAGGGGAAATATACTTCGAATATGAAAATAATCGTCGGATTGGGCAACCCCGGAATCGCCTATAGTAATAGCCGCCATAATATCGGCTTTATGTGCATCAGCCGTTTTGCGAAGGACCATAAAATAACGTTCGATAAAAAACAGGGGCAGGCGAGGGTTGGTTTAGGTGAAGTCAGCGGCCAGCCGGTAGTCTTAGCCCGGCCGCAGACCTTTATGAATGCCAGCGGCGAGGCCGTCGCCTATTTGGTCAACCGCTACAGAGCAGGAATGGACGACTTAATCGTAATTCACGACGATAT
>CAZJQF010000184.1:0-2031 GCA_964547925.1 uncultured Dehalococcoidales bacterium | reverse complement strand
CCTACCTGTCCCTGCATGCTATCACTTGCCTGTACTCCGGTTAGTATCAGGTCGTATTTCATATTCTTGATAGCCCCGGCTAAAATGCGTGCCATGGCAGCGGCATCGGACCCGTTGAATGCCGGGTCGGTCAGCCTGACAGCCTTATCGACTCCTGTTGCCAGGCAGCGTCTCAAAACGTCTTCGGAATTAGCTTCTCCCAGCGTAATAGCCGTTACCGTACCCCCCAGCTTTTCTTTTAATTGCACGGCGGCTTCCACGGCATATTTATCGCTTTCGTTAATATCGAAGACAAGGTCTTTTTCCACGATGCTGCGGCTATCGGAATTGAATACGATATCCGCTTCTCGGGTATCGGGAACACGTTTCACAAAAACGATGATGTCCACTTCCGGTCCCCCTTTTATTTTGATTTATGTTTTAGAGTTTTCCCAACAATGATTTCGCGATAGTGTTTTTATGTATCTCTTTGGTGCCCTCGACCAGTTCCGTGCTTTTAGCATCCCGGTAGAACCGTTCCACTTCGTTCTCCAGCATGTAGCCGTGACCGCCAAAAATCTCGATAGCCGCATCGGCTACTTCAACGGCAGCCCTGGCCGCATACCATTTGGCAATCGAACGGATTTTGAGGTCATCATCATTTTTATCGACACTGCAGGCAGCCTTATAAACGACCAGCCGGGCGGTTTCTACTTTGGTGGCCATCTCAGCCAGTTTATGGGCGACGGCCTGCATGCTGCCGATTTTCTTCCCGAACGCCTCGCGCTTTTTGGCGTAATCGACTGCCCGGTCGAGCGCTCCCTGGCCGATACCGAGGGCGACGGCAGCCGTTTCGACTCTCACCTCATTCAGGAACTCCATCGTATAATAAAAACCTTTGCCCTCTTCACCAACCAAATTTTCCACGGGCACCTTGACATCGCTCAAAGACACCTGGCAGGATGGGAAAGGATGGTTCCCCATCTTTTCCCAATCGGAGGCTTCAAACCCGGGGGTGGGATTCTCTACGATGATGAGGCTATGGCCTTTATAGGGCGGTTTAACCTTGAAATCCGTCTGGCAAAGTACTACGCCGAATTTGGCGATACTGGCGCCGGTGGTAAAGGTTTTCGCCCCGTTGATAATATAATAGTCGCCTTCTTTTACCGCGGCGGTTGTTAATTGAGACGTGACGAGGTCGCTGCCTCTGTCCGGCTCAGTGAAAGCACCGAAGGTAAGGGCCTGACCCCCGCACATCGGCGGCAGGTATTTTTCTTTCTGCGCTTTCGTACCGTGATTGGCGATAATTTTACTGCCGAAGTTACCGGTCGTGATTCCGGTCCCGATACCGGCACTCTGGCGGCAAAACTCTTCGATGATGAGGACTTTTTCCATACAGCCGTAACCGCCGCCGCCGTATTCCTCCGGATAATTGATACCGACAAATCCCAGTTTACACGCCTTCTCCCAGACCTCCCAGGCGAATTTACGGTTGCGTTCCAGTTCAAGCTGGTAATCGTTAGTCAGCTCTTCCCTGACGAATTCACGTACCGCCTGTTGAATATCCAACTGCTCTTTGGTCAGCTCAAAATCCATTTTATTATCTCCCTACCTATCTAATTTGTTAACACGCTAATATTTTTCCGGGTGGAAAAATAAACCCTGCAACTATGATAAGAACGGCGGTTTAAAATCCACGCCCAGCACCGTACGGGCTTTACCGAGTAACTTCTTGAGGGACGCCTCAAAGGCCTGCCTTTCATCTTCCGTCAGTGCGGAGAATATCATTTGCTGGGCTTTCGTCGTAATTTGATTCCTCAATAAATCCGCACCTTTTTCGGTCAACGTGACATAGGTCTTTTTATCGCCCTTTCTTTTATCTTTTTTAACCAGACCGGACGATTCCATCCGGTTGATTAAAGTGGACACGGAATTTAATTCTCTTAAAACCCGGTGCGATAACTCCTGATAAGTCATCGGCCGTTTTTCCTTATGCAGGATAAAAAGAACTCTAGCCTGAGGGAAATTTACCTGATACTGGGCTAATTCCAT
>CAZJQF010000183.1:0-2041 GCA_964547925.1 uncultured Dehalococcoidales bacterium | reverse complement strand
CCATATCCGTCCAGTTGTGCGAAAACGGCTTCATCCGGTCCGGTTCCAGCGGCTCAGCATATTCGGAAATCAGCCGGTACCAAGTTGCCCGGTCTAACTTATGCGTTATCAGCGGAATCGTCCAGCCGCCGTCGTTCTGCCGCATTTTAAGCAGCCACTGCATACCCATTTCGACCCGCTTATCCTCGGCATAGCCAGCTTTGATAAGCAGCGATAATACTTCACCGGTATAATAAGTGGCATACTGGTTGCCGATAAAACCGCGTATATCCCCTTCCCTCGTCTGGCAGCTAAAGAGAAACTCCGCTGCTTTCCCGATGACCGGATTTTCTCTGTTGAACTCGTATCTTTTCACGAGAATCCGAAATCGTTTAAACGTTTCCACCAGTCTGTGATGATGTGCCGGATATATATCGGATTTTTTCCCCGGCCCTTTCCAACTGCCGTCAGCCTGCTGTTTGGCGATTATCCTTTTAACTTCCGGCAAATCCCAAATAACAGTTTTCGGGGGAACACTCTCGCCGAGCAAATCGCGCTTCGTAAAGTAAACGATTGCTTCGCTTTTTGATGCTAACAAAATAGGATTGGTTTTCAATGTTTGCAACATAACTGCGGTATATTATAGCTGATTTCGGGTTTTTAAGCTTGGTTGCGGATACGAGTTAATTCTACTTTTTCCGTGCCCAAAGATATGCTTTAGCCGATTTCCCGGTGCCTTGCCCTTTTTCGACCTGAGGACGCAATTGGCTGGTTAAAATCTCGATTTCTTCATTACTCAAGGTTTGCTTCATGGCTTCTTCGAGGGTAGGAATATGAGGATTACCCGCCATCCGCAGCATAGTCTCCCATTTCGCTGCCGGAACTAAAGTCATGTCCGCCTGCAACTCCAGATGAATCTCGCCAAATCCGGCTTTTTCGGCCATGTTAAATAAATCACGTTCGTCAAAATCAAGCATCGGGTCTGTCGCAGGTTGAAGACGGCTGTATACAGCACTGAGCTTT
This sequence comes from uncultured Dehalococcoidales bacterium, assembly GCA_964547925.1. GTDB lineage: Bacteria > Chloroflexota > Dehalococcoidia > Dehalococcoidales > JAFGLR01 > JAFGLR01. Next base: position 1,039 of record CAZJQF010000183.1, on the reverse strand, counting down.
TCTACGATTTCGATTATTGGTTCTACGTTAAATCCCCTGAAAATGTTGGCAGGATTATATCCAAAACGGTTTATCGGTTCGAATATAGAAAAGCGGCCTCCCGGCTTAAGCACCCGGTAGAATTCATTAAAAGCGGACTGTTTTGCCTCGATATATATCAACACGGAACGCACTGTAATGACATCGACTGAGACATTATCACAACCAACCATGTTTTCCGCCGGGGCTTTAAGAAACCGGCAGCGGTCAATAATACCTGACTTCTCAGCTAACGACCGACAATGGTCCAATAAATCCTGCGAAATATCGTTAAAAATTACTTTGCCTTGTTTACCAACTCGATCCAGAGCTCCGAAGGCAATCAGCCCATCTCCCGTACCTACATCCAGCACCGTATCGCCTTCTACTACCTTCGCATTTTGAAGTAATTTATCTCTTACCTCTCCCAGAAATGTTAACACCGTCTTTTGTATCTCAACATCCCCGCCATGCCGCCTTTGTAAAATCCACTGAGCCCATTTATCCTGGTTTTTTTCAACTTGCATCCCTGTTTTCCTTATTGACGGCACTTTTTTCTTTCATTAAAAATAAATAAGTCATCTCTGTATATTAGTGGTTAAAAGGTGTATAAAGGTTACATTAGAATTAGGACGGAGCCGGTTCTTGCCAAAGTAAACCCCTTCGGTTGTATAAAAAGAAATTAGTCCTTTTTCGCGGTATTGTCAAGATATATAGTCCGCTGTTATCCAAAATACGATTGGACTATAAATATAAAGGGTGTCCGGTTTTTCACCGGGTAGCATCAGTTTTATTCTGTTGAGAAAAATCAGGAAATTAATCCCCCAAATAAATAACGCCCGGAATATTCAACAAACTCCAGGCGTTATTGCATTAACCGGAATATTAATTTATTTAGTCGCCCGCCATGTAGCGATAACAGTCTTGCTTTCCTCGGAGCTTATCCAGACCATCGCCGCATCATTTTCATTATTTTTATTAAACATGCCATAGCTCATTTGCCCCATATCCATCCACGCCA
>CAZJQF010000182.1:0-2063 GCA_964547925.1 uncultured Dehalococcoidales bacterium | reverse complement strand
AACGGCGATAAACTTCCGGTTTGTCATTTTAGCACCCGCAAAATTATAACATCTGAATGAGGTTGCAGCAAAGATGTTACTGGGTTGTATTTGTTTTTTATTAGTGTTATCTTGGGTTTATCGGGGAGAATTCAGGCGGTCAGAAATGAAAAATAAAAAATTACTTTGTATCATCCCGCTTATCGTATGTCTATCTGTTCTGATGTTTCCGGTTGCTGCGTCCGCCCAGGTACACAAAGATAGTCTGATTTTAAATTATGCCTCAGGCGGCTTTAATAACGAAATTAAACCCGGAGAGACGGTAAAAGTATATATTGAAGCAGCCAATGAAAGTAGTACGGCGACCAATCATGTCCAATTTTCCGCCGAACCTCCGGAAAACTGGATAGTTGCTTTCGACCCCCAGAGTATTGAAACTCTCGGGGCTGACAGTCTGCAAACGGTAGAGGTTACGATTGCAGCCCCGGAAAATGCCCAGAAGGGGGATTACTCCGTAACGATAGTTGCCAATTCCAGTGCCGGGCAGCGGGTAATGAGTCTCTATTTCTGGGTCGAAAAAGGCAGCAGTATGTGGATATGGGTCGGCGGCGGGCTCGGGTTAGTGCTTGTTGTTGTATTTATTTTTATTTACCGCCGTTTTTCGAGAGAATAACTTACTTCTGAAAAGGAGATTTTTATGATTCAGCGGGTTCATGAGCATATTATCAGCGAGCTAAATACGAATACACGTACCGATACGATATTCGTCTTAACCGCCATAATTCTTAATTTGATAGGTCTGGGCGTTAATTCCGGTCTGGCCGGTAATCGGAATAGCACTACCGCAACTATTGTTATGGTTACCTTTGTTGTCCTCATTATCGTCGTAAATTTAGTGGCGGAAATCGGGTTAATACGCGGGCGGCAGATGAGGAAGAAGCTATTGGATGGTTTAATGAAAATGTATAAAGACCAGGGTGTCGAAGGTTATTACGACCCCTCCTTAATCAGCGACTATAAGACCAGATATAATCTGTTTATGCTGACGGTACTCGTAACCGGGGTTATCGCTATCGTAATCCCGTGGATTATCAGGGTATAAAAATCACCGGTAATAACTGTAACCGGCCTGTAACCGGTTTTTCCTGACGTAACTTAATATATCGAGAAATTACCTGACATTGATTTTGACTTATCTTCGAAATTACTGGTATGCTAATTAATGTTTAGATAACATTAACAATTAAGGGGAGAAAAGATGTTTGTTGTCGGAGAGAAAATTAACGGTACCCGTAAATCAGTTGCCAAAGCGATTGCCGAACGTGATGCCGCTTTTATCAAGGATCTTGCCTTGAAACAGGTAGAGGGCGGCGTAACCTGGCTGGATGTCAATGCCGGCGTCAGCCCGGATAAGGAAAACGAAGCCCTAATCTGGCTTATCGATACGATTCAGTCGGCCACGGAAACAACTTTGTGTCTGGATAGTGCCAATCCGGCCGCTCTGGTTGCGGCATTCGGACATGTTAAAAAGACTCCGATGATTAACTCCATCTCCGGGGAAACTAAAAAGCTGGACGGTATTTTGCCTCTGGTAAGTAAAAACAAATGTCCGGTTATTGCTCAGGCTCTCGACGACGCAGGTATTCCGAAAGATGTTGCCAGCCGAATGGCGATTATTCGCCGCATAATAGGGGAAACCCGCAAAGCCGGCGTTGCCGATAAAGATGTCTATATCGACCCGTTAATTATGTCTCTGGCCACCAATACTCAGGCAGGTCTTATTGCTCTCGACACTATTAAATCCATCCGCCAGGAATTTCCGGAAACTCATATTATGCCGGCGTTAAGCAATGTCTCCTTTGGTATGCCGGCTAGAACTATCGTAAATCAGTCCTTTGTAACACTTGCCGTACAAGCCGGAATGGATTGTGCCATTCTCGACCCCACGGATAAAGGTTTACGCTCGGCGATTATGGCTGTTGAAGTGGTGCTGGGACGAGACCGGTATTGCTTGAATTTCAGCCGGGCATTCCGTGCCGGACGGTTATCGGTAGAACCGAAGACAACCTAATTTTATTAATATT
>CAZJQF010000181.1:0-2115 GCA_964547925.1 uncultured Dehalococcoidales bacterium | reverse complement strand
GCCAGGATGAGGCCGCTGAGCCACGGCGGGAAAACGGAGCTGATAACCGTGGGAAATGCCTGTTCCGCAGCGATTTGAGGGGACAATACTTTAGCTCCCATGCCCATTAATACGATGCCGAAGGCGATGGGGATCAACAGTAAAGCTGCCCAAAGGGCAGATTTACGAGCGGTCCGGCCGTCTTTCGCACAGAAAAGGCGCGAATACATATCCGGGCCAACGATGTAAGTCGAACCCACCAGCAGTAAAGTTTGAATCAGTTGCACGGTTGTAAATTTGGAACTAACCGGGAACGAGAAGCTGTCCGCGGGTAAAGTAGAGACCAGTGCCCCGAAGCCGCCGATACGGTTTAGTAAGAAGCCCAGCCCGATGAAGATGCCCACGAAAATGATGATAATCTGGGCGAAATCCGTCCGCATCACCGAATACTGCCCGCCCAGCACGGTATAAGTAATAAATATTATGGTGCAGATTATCATCCAGAGAGTCGGGGAACCAATGCCGAGGCTGCTCATTATCTGACCGGTAGCCATAATCTGGCCGGCGATAACACCGACCCAGGCGATAACGATAAGGAACGAGGCGGCCAGGGATACATTCCGGCCGTACATTTTATCAACTAACTGCGGCAGCGTGTAAAGACCGTAAGACCTGACTTTAGCAGCGAAGAGGAAGCTCAAGACGATTAAGCCTACCGTACCGACCAGTATCCACCAGGCACCGGTTAGGCCGCGGGTGAAACCCAACCCCGCCATACCGACGGTGGCGGAAGCCCCGATTATCGTCGCTAGTAACGAGCCGGTTACCAACAGCGTGGAGCCGCGTCGCCCGGCGACGAAAAAGTCATCCACTTTATTGGCGTTGCGTTTGCTCCAGACGCCGATAGTAATCATCGCCAGCAGATACACAATAACGATAACAATTTGCAGCAATCGAGTCTCCTGAAAGAGTTAACCACTCAATAAGAGAATAAGAAATATTATAGACGAACGGTATCAGCTTTGTGAAATAAACTAGTGTCGATTTATGATTTATGAGATATGATTTATGAATTATTAAATGGCAAATTACACATTACTCATTACATAATCGGGGCTTGCCCCGAAAGCAGTCGGCAAAGTATACTTGTAGACGGATTTATTGCTGAAATGGAGTAACGCAAGTGGCTGAAGTACGCCCTTTTAAAGGTATTCGATACAATCAAAATCTGGTTAAAGACCCCGGGACGGTGATGTGCCCGCCCCATGATGTCATCCCGCCGCAGATGCAGGATGAACTGTATAAACTTAATGAATACAATTTTGTGCGTATCGAGTTCGGAAGGGAGTTGCCGCAGGATGTCCCGGCCGATAACCGCTACACGCGGGCAAAAGCCGTGATGGATAAATGGCTGGCCGAAAATGTCTTAAAACCCGAAGATAAACCGGCGCTTTACCTCCACGAATATACTTTCCTCAGCCAGGGTAAAACTTATAAGAGGAAAGTCATTATTGCCCGAGTCAGGCTCGAAGAATGGTCGAAACGGATAATTTTCCCGCACGAAGGGACACTGTCCCGCTCGAAGAACGACCGGTTGAATATCCTCTGGTCGTGTCAGGCGAATACCAGCCCGGTACTGGCCATGTACCAGGACCCGGAAAAGAAAATACTGCAGCAATTGAACAACGAGGCTAAAAAGAAACCGGCGATCAATGCTAATGATATCAAAGGCGAAGGCCATGCCGTCTGGGTTATCGATAATCCGGAAACGGTAAATAATATTTGTGCTTTACTGGCGCCGCAGCCGTTATATATCGCCGACGGGCACCACCGCTATGAGAGTGCCCTGATGTACAAGCACGAAAGGGATAATTGTGCCCAACCGACCGGCGAAGAAGACTATAACTTCATCATGATGGCGCTGGCCGAGTTCAACGACCCCGGCCTGTTGATTTATCCGCCGCACCGGCTCGTCCGTGGCGTGAAAAAAGCCGCCCTGAATAATTTGCAGGAAGGTCTGGCGGCGTTTTTCGATATGGAAAAACTGCCGGTAAAATCGCCGGACTTGTGGAAAAAAGTGGACGGGATACTGACCGGCAATCTTGGCGAAATGCCGCTGGGCTTGTTCGGTCTCGA
>CAZJQF010000180.1:0-2164 GCA_964547925.1 uncultured Dehalococcoidales bacterium | reverse complement strand
CACTACGATACGGCAGTGGTGCCGGCCCGTGTCAGGAAGCCAAAAGATAAACCAGCCGCAGAAGGGACCGTCGGTAATATCTCCACCTGGGTTATCGCCGCGCTACGCCACCAGAAGTATTTCAGTCTTACCGCACTAAATCAGGCTATTCGGGAAAAACTCGAGGTATTTAACCGCAAGCCATTCCAAAAGAAAGAAGGCAGCAGACTGAGCGTCTTCCTGGAGCAGGAAAAGCCTTTTCTGAACCACTACCCGGGACACCATATGAACTGGCGACATGGAAAATCGCCACCATCCAGTTAAATTACCATATAGCCGTAGACAAGATGAATTACTCGGTGCCCTATGAATACATTAAGAGCAGGGTGGGTGTACGGATAACCAGGCAGGTTATTGAAGTCTTCTTCAACAACCATCGTATTTGCTCCCATCCGCGGTTATATGGCTATCCCGGACAATACAGTACCATGGAAGCCCACATGCCGCCGGATCACCAGGCCTATGTCCAGTGGAATGCCGACAGATTTAAAGCCTGGGCAAGAAAAATCGGACCGAATACAGAGGGCTATTCTTGCGACCCATAAGGTTGAGCAGCAGGGGTATAAAAGCTGCATGGCACTCATCAAACTGGCCGATAAATACTCCGTTATCAGATTGGAGACTGCCTGTAAAAAGGTGCTGTTTTATACACCGGCGCCAAGCCATAAGAGCGTAAAAACGATACTGTCCACCGGGCAGGATAAGATTGATAACATCTCCGAACCGGTTACTCCTGCTAATGCTGCGACTTACGGATTTACCCGGGGCGCTGAATACTACGGGAGGAAAGTGAATTGACCAACGAAGAGACGATCGGGAAACTGATAGAAATGCGGCTGACTGCCATGGCCGGAGCCTTTCGCGAACAACTGAAAGCGCCGGACATGACGAGCCTGTCCTTTGAAGAGCGTCTTGGACTACTGACAGATATTGAGTGGACCAGCCGAAAGAACAACCGGTTGAAGAAGCTTATACAAACGGCTAAATTCGATCAGCCTCAAGCTCATATCGCAGATATAAACTATACGACACAACGGAAACTCGACCAGGCTCTGATTATCAGGCTTGCCGCCTGCACCTACATTGAAGAAAAGCATAATGTTATTATCATGGGTGCGAGCGGGTCGGGAAAATCGCACATCGGTTGTGCCTTGGGGATGGAAGCGTGTAAACGGTTTTATTCCGTCAGGTATATCCGTCTGCCTGATTTACTCACCGACCTGGCTATCGCCAGAGGTGAAGGTACCATCAAGAAACTGCTCGGCCAGTACCAGAAGGTTAATTTGCTTATCTTGAACGAATGGATGCTGGTCTCCTTGAGAGAAAGCGAGGCAAGAGACCTGCTCGAAATCATCCACAGCAGGCACAAGAAAACGTCTACGGTCTTCTGTTCCCAGTTTGCGCCGGCTGGCTGGCATGCTAAAATCGGGGAAGCCACGCTGGCGGATGCTATTCTCGACAGAATCGTGTATGATTCTTATACAATCGAAATCAGTTGCGACGGGAATGAACCGTCCATGAGAGAGGTATACGGGATAAAAGCCTAACTACTTAAGTGGCTCTCAAACACCGGAACGGTGGCTCCGCAGTTACCGGAACACTGGCGCACCCTACTCCGGAACTGCGGCTCCGCCGCACCGGAATATCCAAGGCTTAGATTTTTCGAGGATTGATAGTGTTGAACCCATTTTAAACGAGTACGTATTTCTTGATTCACCACACCATTCTACTGTAAATGATTTCTATGAATCACACACATAAATGACATGTCACATTTCATCGTTTCGTACATTGATAATTCCTAACCTCCACCTGATTTGAAATTAAATTATAATAGCGAAGGTGTGTTTAAAAGTTCTGCCTATCGTTACCCCAACTCCACCAATTTTTGAGGCTAAAAAGCCCATTAGTAGTAAAATGCTAATGGGCTAATTTATTTGTTTTGCCTTAATTTTGCCATAGAGTTTTTATAAGTAACATTTTTTAAAAAGAATTTTGAGACTAAATACGGTTTAATATATACTTGTTGGTTAGCTTCAATTCCTATGCATTACGAGGCTAAAAATAAGCTGGCAGTGTGGAGGTAAGGGGTAAGGTCACCAGGAACAATTTTATAAGTTGTTTG
>CAZJQF010000179.1:0-2168 GCA_964547925.1 uncultured Dehalococcoidales bacterium | reverse complement strand
ATACCGAACAGCTTTCCCGCATCGTCTTCAAGGGAAGCCTCGAAGAAGTCAACCGTTTCTTTTACCGGCGCGGCTGGGGTGACGGCCTGCCGCTAATCCCGCCGACGGAGGAAGCCGTAGCTGAAATGCTGACCGGTACCGACCTTGCCCCGGACTATGTCGTCACCAAGATTATTCCCCGTATGGGCAAGGCAACCGTCGAAAAGATAGCCGTAAATGCGGTTATGGCGGGAGCGTTGCCGACCTACATGCCCGTTCTTATCGCCGCGGTTCAGGCCATTATGGAGAAGAAGGCCCGGTTCGATACTTTTGAAGTAAGCACGGGCTCATGGGCACCGATGCTGGCTATTAACGGACCTGTCCGAACCGATATTAATCTGAACTGCAGCTCCGGTATGTTAAGTCCGGGTAATATCGCCAATACAGCCATCGGGCGTGCCTTAGGCTTAATCGTAAAAAACATCGGCGGCGCCAGGAAGGCCGTCGAGGATATGGGCGTTATCGGCAATCCGATGAAATATAGCCTGGTTGTCGGAGAACATGAAGAGGAAAGCCCCTGGGAACCTTTGCATGTTAACCGCGGCTACCTGAAGGAAGACAGTGCCCTGACTATTTTCTGCCCGAACGCTTTTATGCAAAGTATTCCGTTCGATACGAGTGCCAAGGGCATTGCGGATATGCTCGCAGATTACGGAGCCACTCCGATTTCCTGCTTTATCCTTATCCCGTCATGGGCTAAAGCCCTGGCCCGTGAAGGATGGTCGAAACAGAAACTTATTGATTATATTGTCCAAAACACAAACCCAACTTTCGGTAAACCTGCGCTTCCCCATATCAAACCCGAAGATATTTTGATTGTGGTTGCCGGAGGGCCTGGTTCATTTACGGCCTTCATGAGAAGCGTCGGCGGAAGTATGATGAATAACGACTTTGTAAGTAAAAAAATAGAATTGCCTAAAAATTGGCGTAATTTAGTCGCCAAGTATAAAAACATCGTTCCCAATTATGCCAGGTATTAGGTTATTTTAGAAGGTAGGAAGCCTTTATGTTTGACTTCGATGCTATTATTATCGGGAGCGGTCCGGCGGGTATAACCGCCGGAATCTATCTCGCGAGGGCTAAATACCGGACTGTTATTCTGGACAAAGAGAGTTTTGGCGGATATCCTAAAAACATCGACCTTATCGAGAACTACCCCGGATTTCCCAACGGCATATCCGGGGCTCAGCTGGCTTCATCGATGGTCGCCCAAGCACAAAAACACGGCGTACGTTTTGATAACGCGGAAGTATCCGGACTCGAACTCTTTTCCGATTGCCGGTGGGTAAACTGCGCCAACGGACAGGGATATACCACTGCCGTTGTGATTATTGCCGGCGGTTCGCGGCATAAAATGCTGGGTATACCCGGCGAAACCGAATTTCAGGGAAAAGGTGTCTTCGAGTGTGCCTTATGCGACGGCAGCCAGTTCGAGGGCGGCGTCGTAGCAGTCTGCGGCGGCGGTGATTCCGCGGTATCCGAAGCCCTGTATATGTCCCGGATAGCTGCTAAAGTAATCGTTATTCATCGCCGTAACCAACTCAGAGCCGCTAAAACACTGCAGGACCGGGCGCTGGCTGAACCGAAAATCGAATTCATCTGGGATTCGGCGGTGGAGGCAATTGAAGGCCAAGATCGCGTCAAACATATCAAAATTCGTAATCTCCTTAATGACACCAGGACAGACCTCTCCGCCGACGGATTATTAGTCCAAATCGGCACGGAGCCGGTTACCGACTATCTTAACGGGATGGTGCCGCTCGATGAAGAGGGATTTGTAAAAGTAAATAGCCGGATGGAAACGGATGTCCCTTATATTTTGGCTGCCGGAGACATCAGAAGCGGCTCGCCCCGCCAAATTGCTGCTGCAGTCGGCGACGGTGCTATCGCGGGTATTACGGCCCAGCGGCTCCTTCAGGAATTCAAATAGACAAGGCCACTTAATTATCCTAATATAGTACCCAAAGGAGATTATATGGCCGGAAAATACGACAAATACTATATTACGGAAACAATACCCAATCCCCTCCACCCTGAAACGCGGCAAAAAAACAACAGCATGCCCGTCCAGAACACCCTCTGGATTAACGACGAGCTGCAGGGTAAGCTAAAAGGGGCTTTCTATCTGG
>CAZJQF010000178.1:0-2192 GCA_964547925.1 uncultured Dehalococcoidales bacterium | reverse complement strand
GTAAAATATAAAGAGGGATGACAGAAGATGAAACCTTTTAAACATATTAATGCCAAGACAGTAAATGAAGCCTCCAAACTACTGAAAAATAGTCAGGGCAAGGCTAAAGTTATTGCGGGCGGTACCGACCTGCTGGGAATTTTGAAAGACAGGGTTCTCGCTGAGTATCCCGAGACTATCGTTAATCTGAAAACCATACCCGGTCTTGATTACATCAAGGAAGATGCGAAAGGGTTGAAAATAGGTGCGCTGGCTAAACTCGAAGATATCGCCGACTCAACGGCTGTCCGGGGGAAATACAAAATACTGGCTGAGGCTGCCGAATCTGTAGCAACACCGCAGCTACGCCGGATGGGAACTGTCGGGGGTAATCTGTGCCAGGAAGTGCGATGCTGGTATTACCGGTACCCCAATCATGTGGGCGGGCGTATAGATTGTTATCTGAAAGGCGGTAAAGGCTGCTACGCTTTGAATGCCGAGAATCAGTATCATTCGATATTTGGCGGGATGAGAGTTGCCGATACTCCCTGCAAATCAGCCTGTCCGGGCAGCGTCAATATACCCGCTTACCTGAGTAAATTCCGGGACGGGGACCTCGAGGGAGCGGCAAAGATACTTTTAAAAAATAATCCGATTCCATCTATAACCGGCCGGGTTTGCCCCCATTTCTGCCAGCAGTCCTGTAACCGGGGCGGTTTCGACGAATCCGTATCGGTCAGGGATGTCGAGCGGTATTTAGGCGATTATATTCTGGAGAATAATATCATCAAGGCCCCGGAAGCAAAGTCGGGCAAGAGTGTTGCCATTATCGGCTCGGGTCCTGCCGGTCTGGCGGCAGCTTACTATTTGAGAATGGCCGGACACCGCGTCGTTGTTTTTGAAAAGATGGCGGAAGCCGGCGGTTTACTCACTTACGTCATTCCGGCTTACCGGTTGCCGAAAGATGTTGTTCAACGGCAGGTGAAAGCTTTTGAAAATATCGGCATTGAGTTTAAGCTTAATACCGATATCGGTAAAGACATTATACTCAAAGACCTTCAGGAAAAATTCGATAATGTGTTTATTGCTTCCGGTGCCTGGAACCCGGTTACCATCGGACTGGACGGGGAAGAATCCACCGGTTTCGGTATGGGCTTCCTGAAGAATGTTCACGAAGGTCTCCGGGAAGCGCCCGGCAAAAAGGTGCTGGTTATCGGCGGCGGTAATGCGGCTATCGATGTCGCCATCAGTTCGCTGCGTCTCGGTGCTACTGAAGCCACGATGGCCTGTCTGGAATCCCATGACGAAATGCCGGCACTGCCCTGGGAAATCGAACAGGCTTTCGAAGAAGGCGTTAAAGTAATGCCGTCCTGGGGTCCGCATAAAGTAATCAAATCCGGCGGAAAAGTTTCCGGTATGGAACTGGTACGCTGTGCCTCGGTTTATAACGCTGAAGGACGCTTCGCTCCTTGCTATGACAGGAATGAGAAAGAGACCGTTCAGGCTGATGTGATTATGCTGGCAGTAGGGTACTCAACCGATTTAGGTTTCGCATCCGGAACGCTGAAAATTGAACGCGGCCTGATATCATACGATAAAGTAACTCAGGCGACCAGCGTGGCCGGTGTTTATGCCGGCGGTGCGGCCGCTTACGGTCCGGCTACGGTTATCGAAGCTATTGCAGCCGGCCGGAGAGCGGCAGTCTCCATAAACGACAACCTCGGTACTGTTGGTGGTGAAGAGGCCGAAGAAAACCACTCTTACTTAAGATTCAATAACGAATACCTGAAGAAAACGAGTAAGCTGAACCTGTCCCGGATTCCGTTAAAGCAACGCACTATCAATGCCGAAGATGTGCCGGGACCCGCTTTGAAAGATGTTGAAAATGAAGCTAATCGCTGTTTTAACTGCAGCTGTGTCTCCATTAATCCGTCCGATACCGCGGTGGCTCTCACAGCTCTGGATGCCAAATTAAAGATTACCGGCTCCAGAGGCTCCAGAGTTCTGCCTGTCGCTGATTTCTTCGGTGCCCGTGATATTTTGCAGGAAGGTGAAATCGTTACGGAAATTCAGGTACCGCGTATTGCGTATAGTGCCAAACAGGCCTTTATCAAATTCAGACTCCGTGAGGGGGTCGATTTTCCGCTGGTCAGCATCGCCTGTGTACTGAAAAATCAGAATAATGTTTGTAAAGACGCCAGAATCGTTTTGGG
>CAZJQF010000177.1:0-2194 GCA_964547925.1 uncultured Dehalococcoidales bacterium | reverse complement strand
GTGCCGGACGGCTCTTCGATGCTGTTTCTGCCTTGCTCGGTATCAGGATGGAAATTAATTACGAGGCACAGGCGGCTATCGAGTTGGAAATGGCCGTTGCCGATGAAAACGAAGACGCGGGTATATATCCTTTTTCGATTATCGGCAAACAGATAAAAATTGTGAAGTTAGGCAAGCTGATTGAAGCTATAATCGGAGATATCAGAGGCGGAATTCCTGTCCCAACTATTTCTTACAAATTTCATAGAACGACGGCTGAAATTATTTTGCGGATGTGCCGGTTATTAAAGAAAGAGACCGGTATAAATCAGGTGGCTTTAAGCGGCGGCGTGTTTCAGAACCGCTTGCTGCAAAATCTGACGTTAGAAGCACTGAGTCAGGCTGGTTTTAAGGTCTTTATGCATCATATGGTGCCCTGTAATGACGGCGGTATATCACTGGGACAGGCGGTAATCGCATCGCAGGCTAAATGAAAAGGCATGAAATTGTTATAATGAAAATGATATAAGATTTATGATTAATGATTAATGATTTAAGATATTATTGAGCTTTGAGGTTACTAAGGTGTGTTTGGCAATTCCGGCGTTAATTAAGAAAATCGAAGGGAAAGAGGCCGAGGTAGAAATCGGCGGTATTTTCCGCCGTATCTCCCTGTGGCTGACTCCCGAGGCTAAAACCGGTGATTATGTGCTGGTGCATACCGGGTATGCTATTAGTATCGTAGACCAGGAAGAAGCTCTCGAAACACTGAAAATGTTCCGGCAAATGGCGGAACAGGAAAGTGTCGATTGAAGCTGGTCAGCGAATTCCGCAACTCCGAACTGGCGCAGGGCTTAATCAACCAGATAAAGCACCACTCTAAAAAGCCGGCACGGCTGATGGAATTCTGCGGCAGCCATACGGTGAGCATTTTCCGCTATGGTATAAGGCAGGTCTTACCGCCGACTATCGAAATGGTTTCCGGGCCGGGCTGTCCGATTTGCGTGACGGCTAATTCCGATTTAGATAAAGCCGTTGCCCTGGCGAAAATCCCGAACGTAATTATAACAACCTTCGGCGATATGATGAAGGTACCGGGCAGCCGCACGACACTTCAGGAAGCCAAAGCGAACGGGGCGGATGTCCGGATGGTCTATTCCACGATGGATGCCCTGAAAATCGCCGGGGAAAATCCGAAAAGGCCGGTTATTTTTCTCGGCATCGGTTTTGAGACAACGACACCGACCGTGGCGGCATCGATTTTACAGGCTGAGGAACTAGGCTTAAAGAATTACTTCGTTTACTCGATGCACAAGGTCTGCCCGCCTGTTATCCGGGCATTGCTGGATTCAGGTGAAGTGAAGCTTAACGGATTGCTTTGCCCCGGTCACGTTTCGGTGATTACCGGAGCGAAAGCCTGGGAATTTGTTGCCCGGGAATACGGTATTCCGTGCGTGGTGGCCGGATTTGAGCCGCTGGATATTTTACAGGCGATAAATATGCTGATTGCTCAGATTGAAAAAGGCGAATCCAAAGTAGAGATTGCCTACCGCCGCGGGGTGCATCAGGAAGGCAATTTGCAGGCTTTAAAGCTGATGGAGCAGGTCTTCGAACCGGCGGCGGCGGAGTGGCGGGGGATGGGCAGCGTACCAGATTCCGGGCTCAAAATCAGGAAAAAATATAAAGACTATGACGCCGAGCACCATTTTGAAATCAAACCGGGAAAAACGGTAGAGCACAAAGGGTGTCTTTGCGGTGAAGTATTACGGGGGGTAAAAACACCGTCCGACTGTAGATTATTCAGGAAAGTGTGTACACCGCAGTCGCCGGTGGGTCCGTGTATGGTTTCCTCGGAAGGCACGTGTGCGGCATATTATTCATATGGAGAAAAAAGTGGCGGATAAAATCCAACTGTCGCACGGCAGCGGCGGGAAAATCGCTCACGATTTGATTGAGCAGAGCTTTTTAAAAGCCTTCGATAACTCGCTTTTAGAAAAACTGGATGATGCGGCCGTATTTGAAGCGAAAGGCATGCTGGCTTTCACGACGGATAGTTACGTGATCAGCCCTATCTTTTTCCCCGGGGGCGATATCGGCAAATTATCCGTTTGCGGCACAGTAAATGATTTGGCGATGGTCGGGGCAAAGCCATTATATCTATCGCTGGCTTTTATAATTGAAGAAGGATTACCGCAAAAGGATTTGGATAAAATAG
>CAZJQF010000176.1:0-2220 GCA_964547925.1 uncultured Dehalococcoidales bacterium | reverse complement strand
TAAGAAATGTATTCCCGGTCATGAACGGCGGCTATTTCATCGACAGTGGCCGCCCGGGGTTTGATAAGTTTCATTTCCGCCAGTGTGCCGGTCTTTTCCAGATAGTTTAAAGTGGCGGTAAGACGGGCAGTGTTTTCGGAGTGGTAACCGGTATCATGTTGCAGGTAGATGGGGTCGTAAACGTAACCGACTTTCATTTCGCCGTCTCCATTTCAACGTTAATGATAACAAACACCGCTGGCAAGGGCAAATTAAGCCATATCGGGGGTTAATTAACATGTTCCATTATCATTTAGTTAATTTTTAATAAAAGCTCAAACTGTAGGGGCGGGTTTCAAACCCGCCCGTCTTATACAATATCCGGTTCGCTTTCTCGAATTAGCCCCGGTATTATTGACAGATGGTGGCTATAGTGATACCATTTAATCGTGCGGACAGTTGAAAAAATAGTCGGGCAAATGAAGCAGAACCCGAAGGATGTAAAATTTGCCGACCTCTGTAAAGTCTGCTCATATTATTTCGGTGAGCCTCACTCGAAAGGAAGCCACCGGATATATAAAACCCCGTGGCAGGGCGACCCGAGAATAAACATCCAGAATGATAAAGGGAAAGCCAAAGCGTATCAGGTAAGACAGGTATTGCAGGCGATAACCAAACTGGGAGATTAAAGATGGATAAATATACCTACCGGATTATGTGGTCGGATGAAGACAGGGAATACGTCGGGTTATGTGCGGAGTTCCCCAGCCTGAGCTGGCTGGCAGATACGCCGGAAGCCGCCCTCGCGGGCATCCGGGATACCGTGAAGCAGGTTGTGAAGGACATGCAAATCACCGGTGAGATGATACCGGAGCCTCTGGCCACCAGAAGTTACTCCGGCAAGTTTACGGTACGTGTGCCTCCGGAGGTGCACCGGAAATTACAGATACAGGCTGCAGAATCTAAGGTTAGTTTTAACCGCCTCGTTAATGCCAAATTAGCCGACTGAATAATATGAGCCGTAGAATGAGGCCTGCGGTGAGCGAGGTTTGAGCATGCGAGACCTCCTTAAATGTGGTTTAGTCTCATTTTACTATATGGGCGCAGGGATTGCTATGTTCGTATGCAGATGCTTATTGTATACGGCATCGATTATGATTCTCGTTTTCTTTGGTATTTTTCATAAGCCTTCAAAGGGGAAGTATTTGGTCATTTGGAAATTGGAGCATGTTTGTAATGTGTTATTTGGGATATGGAATTTATTTGTATCTTGTGTCTTGTATCTTGGAATTTGCCGGTAATTTGACAATTTTGCCGACCTTCCGTTATATTGAAAATAACATGATAAGCAAATCTTCCTGGCAATATTACTATTATTACTACGCAGACCCAAATTGCTTGGGAGGATTTAACGCATCCTTAAACTAATATCTAATTTTAAGTAAGAACAGCTAAAAGACCCTCCCATACGGAGGGTCTTTTCTTTTATGTCGATAATATAAAAAGGAGTAACGGCGATGATAATAATGAAAAGCGAAGCAACGAAAGAACAGGTCAATAACGTAGTTGCGGAGATAAAAAAATACGGCTTACGGGCTGATGTCTCCCGTGGTAGTTTCCGCACGGTTATCGGACTGGTCGGTGACGAAAGGAAGATTCCCTTCGACCGACTGTCAGTCCTGCCGGGTGTGAAAGAAGCGTTACGGGTAGAAATACCCTACAAGCTCATCAGCCGGGAGTACAGCAAATCCATCGATGGTGTCAGCGAACCCCGGGTGATAAAAGTAGGCGAGGTTTCTATCGGGAACGGCGAACCGGTCTTTATCGCCGGTCCATGCGCCGTGGAAAGCAAAGAGTCATTATTCAAGATAGCAGAAGGGGTTAAAAAGGCCGGAGCTTCGGTCTTACGCGGCGGTGTTTTTAAGCCGCGCAGTTCGGTGCATTCGTTCCAGGGATTGGGTGCGGAAGGCAGGGATGAAGCGGAAGAAGCTTTAAGTTGGATGCAGGAAGCGGGGCGGAAATACGAATTGGCGGTAGCTACGGAAGTCCGCGGTGAATCGCAGGTAGAGTTGATTTCACGTTACGTTGGTATCCTGCAAATCGGTGCCCGCAATATGTACGACCAGGATTTATTGACCGCCGTTGCCCGGCAGAAAAAGCCGGTCTTATTCAAGAGACATTTCGGAGCCGGTCTGGAGGAATTCCTGTCTTTTGCCGAATATATCGCCGCTGAAGGTAACA
>CAZJQF010000175.1:0-2250 GCA_964547925.1 uncultured Dehalococcoidales bacterium | reverse complement strand
CGAGTTAGATTTAGTGTGGGGACGGTGATATTACCACTGGACAAACATCGGGATGACGACGTGAATGTAAAAGAAGTCTAGCAGCTAATAGGTTGGGTAAACACGGGGGAAGCTCCGTCTCCACCCGCACAGCGGTGTATTAGAGCGTGGTTTTACTCTTATGTTAACTTGATTTGAGGCTTATTTAGTGTAAAAAACACTTTTTGGGTCTTGGAGACGGGGGAGAGTCTTTCTTGGCCTGTACAGCGGTCTAGCGAATCATATTTATTATATTTTATTGAACCAGAAAACCAGAGAGGGTAATAGCCAATCACCTACTCCTACCCTCTCAACATTGAGGAGTACAATTTAAAGTCAGACAAACCAATCAGGATCGACTCCTCCCTTGTTTTCACGTGATACCTTTTTATACTCCAGTTTTTTGATATAGTGCCCGTATTTAGTCTCGGCCATTTGCCTTATCATCCGCTTTTCGGATGGATCTGTTGAATTATTAATACATACCGTATTCTTTCGCCGCCTGCATGATGGCTTTCAGATTGGCCGCGTTAGTCTGGGAGGTGCTGGCACCGCCGGCCAAAATATACCCGCCGCCTCTGCCGCAGTCCTCGATGAGCCTGCGGCAGCAGTCTTTGACTTCCTGCGGCGTGCCGGTGCACATCAGCGAGGCCGGGATATTACCCATAATGCAGCATTTATCACCGAGTATTTCCTTGGCTTTTTTCATATCCGTCCGGTCAAAGAGCCAATTGACCCAGCCTTCAGGAACATCGGTGACCTGCTTGAGACGGTTATTATAGCTCCCTTCCGCAAAAAGCGTTACCATAAGGCCTTCCTTGACAATCCCCTTGATGACCTCTTTTAAAGTCGGCCAGTAGAATGTCTCGAACTGCTTATCGGACATAAAAGTATCATCGCCCTTGTGAAGCGGGAACATAACACCAAGCGTATTAATGTCTTTTCCTATGGTCTTATAGCGTACAATGGTCGTCTCTGCGATTTTTTCCAGCGCCTGGTGGACCTTTTGCGGACGGCGAAAGATATCCATGAAAATTTCTCGTGTGCCCCGCAGCAAATCACCGAGGGTATCAAACGGCGCCATATCCATCGTGCTCCTTACCGACGGTATACCCGCCGCCAGGGCAGCACAGCTGATATCCATATTCGCATTGAGCATTTTTTCCTGCTCAATGCCGGAGTCAATCATCGCCTGGAGGAATTTACGCACCACCGGATTGGCCGCCGGGGTAACAAAGCCGGTGGGAAAACCCAACAATGAAACGAGGGGAGGAATCGCGCTAAGCGGAGAGAGAGTCCTGACTACTCTGGGCAAGAAAGTCCGCATCGCCCAGTCCGAGGGGTCTCCAATAAGGTCATCATATTCGACAGCTTTCATGTTTTCGGCTTCGATAAACTGGTTGGATGCGGCATCTTTGGGCAGGCCGTGGCCGGGCCATGCCGTCAGCTTGTAATCCATGATTTCCATGTGCTTCCCGGAGCTGATACCGGGCTCTATAAAGTAATCCATGTCATCCTGAAAATCTTGCACGTATTTTAGCCCGGCACGGCGTACCAGTTCCGGGTCATACATGGCCTGATAGAGGGTGCCTCCGACGTAATGGATACAAAAAGAACCTGATGGCAATGATACCGGCACGCGATCGGGTTCCTGCCGCATATAGGCTTTAATCAGCCTGTTAACCCTGGCCTTGTATTTCTTCTTCGCTTCCGGGCTATCGAATTTAGAGCCCGGCGCATCCAGCCAGTGTTTAAACCTACGCTCTCTTTTTTCTTCCGGTGTTAATTCATCCCATTTCTTTTCTACTTCCATGCATCTCCTTATTTACGCCAGCCGGGAACAACGCCGTAAAGGCTGCCGGCAATCAGTTAAAGCTAATTCTAGTAAAATAAGGGAGAAAACGTCAACGTTTTTTATAATACAGTTTTTGACAACATATCAAATATTGAATTACCACAAGGTCGTCGTTATGCCAAGAATCATGCGGTTTATGTCGATGCCATAAAAACTAAATCTATAATCGCCATAAAACCAAAACCGCCCTTCATACCGATATTTCAAGTGGCGGTAACCAAGGGCGGTTCCAGTATTCATATCATTAACGAGCCTCTCCGAACTCAATCGGAAAGCTCGGCCGTGTTTCTGGTGGAGACGGGGGAGGCCTCGTCTCTCCCTGAAACGCGGTTTGCCTTTATGAGATAGATTGTAATCTTACCTGTGTTTATCCAGTT
>CAZJQF010000174.1:0-2269 GCA_964547925.1 uncultured Dehalococcoidales bacterium | reverse complement strand
TGAGGTGAGGATTCGGATATCTGTACGATATCGCAATGGCAGACGGGACAGGTTATCGCACTTTTGGGGCCGACGTATTTGACCTCGTCAAGGGGTTTCATCATCGCTCTGGCAACGTTACGCCCCAGTTCTTCAGCCCGCTCCGCCGGATTGCTTGGTTCCCCACCCCCGATATGTACCTGGTCTACCAGCCGGATGAAATGCTGCGTCCAGATATTCAATAAAGGCAGGCTCAAGCAGG
The DNA here is from genome assembly GCA_964547925.1 of uncultured Dehalococcoidales bacterium. Classification (GTDB taxonomy): domain Bacteria; phylum Chloroflexota; class Dehalococcoidia; order Dehalococcoidales; family JAFGLR01; genus JAFGLR01. Next base: position 2,028 of record CAZJQF010000174.1, on the reverse strand, counting down.
CCCAGTCGTTGGGCGAACCGCCGTGGGAAATGATACCGCCCACCTTCTTATGTTGCAGGATATCCGTGTGGTTGAACATCAGGGGATGCATTCTGTCGTTGATGCAAATGAATAATCCGGTCGGCCGTAAATGAAATACCGGTACGGCTAAAATTAAAGCCGCATCGCTTAAAATGGTTTTTTCCAGAATCCACTGTACGTCGTCTTTAATGACGCATTTTCCGGTATGGGCACGTTGTCCTTTTACCGAGCAAGCCATGCAGCCCCGGCAGGGGAGTACTTTCAAATCTACCGCCCGGATGATTTCCGTTTCCACACCGAATTCTTTAGCCCCTTTAGCCGCCGCTCTGATATAGGTTTCACAATTACCGTTTTTCCAACCACAAGACAGCGCAATAATCTTTTTCACTTTTCTTTACTTTCTCCTTACTTTCTTCAGACGCTTTATTTAGTTACCTTAACAAGATTATTTCTTTAACATTTTAAGTACCGGAAGTAAATATCATTATATATGATATATTCGATTTGTCAATTTTCAAATGATAATAAACGGCAGATATATCGGTAATATTACAACAATATGCCACAACGGGTATTGACATACTATAAATTAAAGGATATAATGGCGTAACTTTGACAGATATAGCTATGATACCTTAACTTTAAATGCAAATTAAAATATTAATATACATTATGTATTAATTTTAAAAAAACGTCACCAAATCAACAAAAAAATGAGCAGAAGGAGGATTAGCAATAAGGCGAGGAAGAACGTAGTAACGGACTTTTTGTCTTAACATAAATTTGCATCTTTAAATAAAAAGGAGGGTATACTGTCGGTGAAAAAATTATTACTCATTACTCTTTCGGTCGTACTGATGACCGGTCTTATTCTTGTCGGTTGTACCAAAACCACGACCACCTCAACAACATCAACAACAAAAACTACCGGCACAACTACTACCAGTGCCGCACCAACCAAAACCATAAAAATCGGGGCCAGTATTGCTATGAACGACCCGATGGGTATGGCGAGTAAAAAATGGTTCGAACTTTTCGCCAAGGTTTACAACGACCAGGGCGGCTGGCAAATCGGCGGCGAAAAATATAAGGTCCAGATGATTGTTTACGATAACCAGGGCGACCAGACCAAAACCAAAACGGATGTCGAGAGGCTCGTTTTGGAGGACAAGGTTCAATTCATTCTGGTCGGCTCTAACAGCGCCGCAGTCGATTGTCTGGTAACCGAACCGGCCAAAGTATTTCTCTTCGGCCAGGACCTGGATGGGTCGGGCGTTATGCCGGAAAACCAGTATTACTATGCGGCCGCCGATACTTTCTGGGGTCGAGGTATCGATTATACCATTTATAACGATTTCAAGCAGAAGGGTGCCAAGTCCATCGTTCAAATTAAAACCGATGACCAGATGGGCCACTATATGGATATGATTACTACCGGCGGCGCGAGGGCAGTCGGGCTCGAAATCCTCCCGAGTGTATTCTATGACAGAACGACTTCCGATTTTGCCTCTATCGCCACTAAAGTGAAGAGCGAAAACCCCGATATCGTCAGCATTATTTATGCGACCCCTATGCCTAACCTTCTCGCGGCTCTGAAAGACGCCGGCTTCAACGGCTTCGTCGAACTTTCGATGCCGGTCGAAGCTGTTTTGGACCAAATGATTACCCAGGTCGGTCCCGAATATCTGGAAGGTATGGAAGGTGTTTTACAGGACCCGACGACCAGCGGATATTTGAAAGACTCGAGATTGTTATCACTGGTTGACGCCTATACCGAGGAATACGGTGCCTGGGATGTTACCGGTATCAAATTCGGGGCTAACTTATTCCTCACCTTCGAAGACTTTATCAATAAAGCGGGCAGCACGGATCCGGATGTAGTCAAGAATTATATCGATAACAAACCGTCGCCGACCCATACCTTCATCGGCTACGTGACGATGGTTGCCAGACCTGATGTGGGTAACCTGCGCACGATTGACTGCTGTTTCAGCGACGCTATCGGCA
>CAZJQF010000173.1:0-2274 GCA_964547925.1 uncultured Dehalococcoidales bacterium | reverse complement strand
TGAGGTGAGGATTCGGATATCTGTACGATATCGCAATGGCAGACGGGACAGGTTACCGCACTTTTAGGCCCGACGTATTTGACCTCGTCAAGAGGCTTCAGCATCGCTCTGGCCACGTTGCGTCCCAATTCTTCGGCCCGCTCCGCCGGATTGCTGGGTTCACCGCCCCCGATGTGGACCTGGTCCACCAGCCTGATGAAATGCTGGGTCCAGATATTTAATAGCGGCAGGCTCAGGCAGGCCCAGTCGTTCGGCGAGCCGCCGTGGGAAATGATACCGCCGACCTTTTTATGCTGCAGGATATCCGTATGGTTGAACATCAGGGGATGCATTCGGTCGTTGATACAAATAAACAGACCTGTCGGCCTCAAATGGAATACCGGTACGGCTAAAATCAAAGCCGCATCGCTTAATATGGTTTTTTCCAGAATCCACTGTACGTCGTCTTTAATGACGCATTTCCCGGTATGGGCACGTTGTCCTTTTACCGAGCAAGCCATGCAGCCCCGGCAGGGGAGTACTTTCAAATCTACCGCCCGGATGATTTCCGTTTCCACACCGAATTCTTTAGCCCCTTTAGCCGCCGCTCTGATATAGGTTTCACAATTACCGTTTTTCCAACCACAAGACAGTGCAATAATTTTTTTCACTTTTCTTTACTTTCTCCTTACTTTCTTCAGACGCTTAATTTAGTTCCTTTAATAAGATTAATTCCTTGAAATTTTAAGTACCGGAAGTAAATATCATTATATATGATATATTCGAATTGTCAATTTTCAAATGGAAATAAACGGCAAATATATCGGTAATATTACATCGATATGCCCTAATGAGTGTTGACATACTATAAATTAAAGGATATAATGGCGTAACTTTGACAGAAATAGATATGATATCTTAACTTTAAATGCAAATTAAAATATTAATATACATTATGTATCAATTTTAGTTTTTCATCATCAAATCAAGAACAATACTTATAAAAGGAGGGGCGACAATTAGGATAAGAAAACACGACAAATGACCGGACTCAGCGTCTTTTAGATAACCAAATGTTTTTTAAATAAAAGGAGGGTATACTGTCGGTGAAAAAACTATTACTTGTTACTCTTGCGGTCGTACTGATGACCGGTCTCATTCTTGTTGGTTGTACCAAAACTACCACCACTTCAACAACATCAACAACAAAAACTACCGGCACAACTACTACCAGTGCCGCACCAACTAAAACCATAAAAATCGGGGCCAGTCTCGCATTGAACGACCCGATGGGCATAGCGAGTAAGAAATGGTTCGAACTCTTTGCCAAGATTTACAACGACCAGGGCGGCTGGCAAATCGGCGGTGAAAAATACAAGGTACAGATGGTTATTTACGATAGCCAGGGCGACCAGACTAAAACCAAAACGAATGTCGAAAGACTTGTTCTGGAAGACAAGGTACAGTTCGTTCTCTCCGGCTCCAACAGCGCCGCAGTCGATTGCTTGGTAACCGAACCGGCTAAAGTATTACTCTTCGGCCAAGACCTGGATGGTTCGGGCGTAAAACCGGAAAACAAGTATTATTTCGCGGCTGATGATACCTTCTGGGGCCGCGGTATCGACTACACCATTTATAATGATTTCAAGCAAAAGGGAGCCAAGTCCATCGTTCAAATTAAAACCGATGACCAGATGGGCCACTATATGGACATGATTACTACCGGCGGCGCGAGGGCAGTCGGTCTCGAAATCCTCCCGAGCGTTTTCTACGACAGGACGACTTCCGATTTCGCCTCTATCGCCACTAAAGTAAAGAGCGAAAATCCGGATATCGTCAGCATTATTTATGCGACCCCGATGCCCAACCTTCTCGCGGCTCTGAAAGACGCCGGCTTCAAAGGCTTCGTCGAACTTTCGATGCCGGTCGAAGCTGTGCTGGAACAAATGATTACTCAGGTCGGTCCCGAATATCTGGAAGGTATGGAAGGTGTTTTACAGGACCCGACAACCAGCGGATATTTGAAAGACCAGAGATTGTTATCACTGGTTGACGCCTATACCAAGGAATACGGCGGTTGGGATGTTACCGGTATCAAATTCGGGGCTAACTTATTCCTCACCTTCGAGGATTTCATCAATAAAGCAGGCAGCACGGACGCGGATGTAGTCAAGAATTACATCGACAACAAACCTGCTCCGACCCAGACTTTCATCGGCTACGTTACGATGGTTGCCAGGCCTGATGTGGGTAACCTGCGCACGATTGACTGCTGTTTCAGCGACGCTATCGGCA
>CAZJQF010000172.1:0-2286 GCA_964547925.1 uncultured Dehalococcoidales bacterium | reverse complement strand
CGGCAATAACCAGTTCCTCGATAGCCCCTTTGGTCGCTCTCATCCCGTATTTCATTCCCCCGCCCTCGAAAGCCGGCCCGGCCGAGGCGGAGCAACAGACCATCCACTCATTGTTACCGACTACGATTTCGCCGTTGGTGCCGACGTCTATTAAACACGTAACTTCCGGACGGTCGGCCAGCCCACAGGCCAACACCCCGGCGACAATATCGCCGCCGACGTAACTGGAGACACTCGGTAATACTTCGACAACACCCTGTGGGTTAATATCCACCCCGATATCTTTAGCCGGTATTTGCGGATATACCGAAGCGGTGGGCACATACGGCTCCAGCCTGATCGCACACGGCATTAAGCCGAGCAGGAAATGGCTCATCGTTGTATTTCCGGCCGCGACAATACAGCTTATATCGGCTTTGGTAATTCCAGCCTCCCGGACTAACTCTTTAGTCAGTGAGTGAATATTGGTCACGACAGCCTTATGCAGTAAGTCCAGTGAGCCGTGATTACAGGCAAAAATCATGCGTGAAATTACATCTTCCCCGTAATGTGCCTGCAGATTGTGGTTGCCTTCCACGCCCAGGATTTTCCCCGTCTTCAAATCGATAAGCTGCTCGACAACCGTGGTCGTCCCGACATCTAACGCAATGCCGTAGCTCTTATTCGAGGTATCTCCGGCTTCAATCAGGAGGACTTTCCCAAAGCCATTATGCCGGGCAACCGTGGCGGTTACTTTCCAGCCGTTACTCCGGAACTTTTCCGCTATTTGCCGCAGACAATCTACGCCTATTTCAAAATGCTCATAAGGCAGCTTTTTCTTTAATTCACGGGTCAGTCTATCCACATCGGAGATGTTGTCGGACAGCGTCGGTTCGGGTAATTCCAAATAGACCTTGTTCACCAGAGGCTGTGTAGCATCGAATTTTTCCTCTAACGGCTGAGTCACCGCCTCTTTCATCGGTTCGCTATAGGAAACCTGCGTGCCCTCGGTTATGATGTGTTCCATTTCCAGGCGGGAACGGGCCGGGACCAGTACCTCGAGGTTGTCATTTACCTTGGTTTGGCATGCAAGCACGTAGCCGTGCTTTAGTTCTTCCGGTGTAAAAAATGCGATAGCCTGCTTATCCGCCTGGGCTTTGCCTTTAACGACCTGCAGCCGGCACTCGCCGCACAAACCGTCGCCGCCGCACAGACTGTTTATATAAACGTTTGCCTTCTCCGCCGCCTGCAGCAGCGTCGTTGCCGCTTCTACTTCCACGGTCTTATTATCCGGCTGAAAAGTTACTTTAAATTTTACCATCGATAATTAAATCCTAATTAAATACAAGGTCTCTAATAATATAAATTTCCTTAGCTGATTCCGCCTCGGGCGGTAATACGGTGTCAACCGGTTGCCCGTAATCGTAGAACTTCCCCGATTCAACAATTCCTATTATTACCTTTTCAAGATTTGGGGAATAATAGTAATATTTTTTTAGGTCATCCGGGAATATCTCTATATATAAGAACATTTCAAATTTAACCGGCATATAAGAATCATGAGAAATCCACTCTTTTAATTGAAATATCTTAGGCAGTTCCGATAAATCTTTGTCTGCTAGTCGATGCGAAGCGGCATTATGGTCTAACCAATCTGATACCATCTCTAAATCTTGCTCAACTTGAATTATATCGCAAAGTACCCCATCAATCATTTCCGAGCCTGAATACGTCATATCAGTAGCTGTCCGAAGATATTCTACCTGCTGAAAAAGATAGTCATAGTTAGACCAATTAATCCAATAGCTATTAGTTTCACTTTCCTCTTTAACCCAATATGTTTTCCCTGAGGGATACCCTTCTTTATACTTATAATAATACCAACCATCGCTCCAATAATTTGTCGATGAACTCCATTCGTTATCACGGTCATATTTTGAGCTAAAAGATTTATAGATTGAACTCTCGAATAACTTAAACTGTTTTTCGGTCCGGTTCATTTCGGTCCGAGCTACGATAAAAGACTGAAAGCCTGTTGGTGGTTCTTCAATCCTACTTTCGAGATGACTAATACTCACATCCATTTTGAGAGTAGTTACTCCGGAGCATGCTTCTATCGTCCTGGCTGCTATTTCCCGTGCCCGGGATGATTGATATGCATCTGTGGTAGTTGCGGTTATGGCTGGGGTTAAACTGTTACCGGTAGTAATTGCAGCAGATGTCGGATTCCCTGTGTTGTTACACCCTATTACGCTGATAATTAGCCCTACTGAAAAAACAATAATAAGTATAGCTAACTTCTTATTG
>CAZJQF010000171.1:0-2368 GCA_964547925.1 uncultured Dehalococcoidales bacterium | reverse complement strand
AGGGGATTGCTGCCCCAGGTAATCATGGCTTTCACCGGATAGGGTTTCCCGGTCAGAATCGCTTTCCAGATTAAGGACGGGGTAACGCCGAGACGGTGCATCGAGGACTCCGGTTCGCCGTGTACTCTCTGGAAATGTGGCGAGGTGAGGTTGTAGCCTGCCCAGGACATCAGCTTATATTTGTCATAGCCAAGCTGTTTTTCTTTTATCGACGGAGTTATTTTGTCGAGCAGTTCCAGTTGTGATTCCCGAATAAAGCGCTTTCCCCGTATCTCCGGTCCGACGCCGGTTATCAGGTTGCCGCCATCGTTATCCAGATTGCCGGTAATGGCTCTGATAGCGATGCGGGCTTGCTCGACTCTGATGCTGTTTCGTCCTATCTGGTCGGTGGCGAGCCCGCGGACGAGAACGGCCGGTTTGTTAGCCGCGAACGTTCTCGCCGATTCGATTATTTGTGCCACTGGCAGTCCGGTAATTTTAGCCACTCGCTCCGGTGTATACTCCCGGACACGCTCGGCAAGCTTATCGAAGCCGTACGTCCACTTCTCGACGAATTCCTTATCATACAGATTTTCGTTAATAATAACGTTCAGCCAGGCTAAAGCCAGAGCCCCGTCGGTACCCGGCCGAAGCTGCAGCCAGATGTCAGCTATAGCGGCCGTTTTAGTCCGGCGCGGGTCGACTACAATCATCTTGAAGTTACCTTTTTCCCGGCGGCGATTAATCGATGCCATCATTCGCGATGAAGTTTCGGCGGGGTTTTGTCCCCAAATTACCAGGCAGTTTGTGTGGGAAACGCCCGGTATCATGAAGATACCACCCAGTACCGCCATTTGCAGGGAGTTACAGTTGAGCATGCAGCTTATGCCGGGGTGCGTAATGTTCTGCGGATTGCCGAAAAGGCCGGCAAATCGGGAGCGGGTCCAGAACGGACTGCCGCGGTAAGTGCCCTCGGCAAAGACAAGGCTCTCCGGGCCGTATTTAGCTTTAATATCAGTCAGTTTGGCGGCTATTTCATCGAGCGCCTGGTCCCAGGTGATACGCTGCCACTTGCCCTCACCGCGCGCACCGGCCCTTTTTAGCGGATAATTGAGGTGGTCGGGATGATAGAGCCACTTCGCGGCATAGGCGACTCTTTCGCAAACATGCCCGTGAGAAAGCACGTTTTCTTTATTGCCTTCTACCCGGGTAACTTTGCCGTCCTTCACGTGAACCAGCACGGCACAGTTGGAAAAACAAAAACAACAGGCCGCCTTTTTTATCTGTTCATCATTTGCCGGATTTTGCTGCATAGTCGAGGACATAAAATTGCCTCCTTAAGCGAAATAATTTTATCCGGGAGTTGGTATTTGTGGCCGGTGATATATCTTATCATAATACAAAAAACAGGGTTTTGTACTGTGGATGGGAAAAGCAGCGAAATTTGGTTTGGGGAATATTCCGGTTTCTTGAAGCTAATACCGGCGTGGAAAATTACTTTACTGTGATAGCAGCGTTTGTAACTTATCAAGCGCCTCAGAGGTAGTCTCGAGCGGTAGGGTACAAATTAGCTCTATATTACGAGCCTTCCAATCTAAACTTTTTACCTGGTCGGATAAGATGGCCCCCGTTACTGGTAACCCCGGAGGTAGAAGAACCTCGAAAGGGTAGTTTTTGATTTGGCTGGTAATCGGACAGAGGATAGCCAGTCCGGTTTTACTATTGTAACTTCGAGGTGAAAGTACCACCGCCGGACGGCGGCCCGCCTGTTCATGACCGGCTTGCGGATTCAAGGTTATCCAGACCAAATCACCGCATTGGGGAACATAAGCCCGGGGATTTACCACGTCTCATTTCCTACGGTAGTGCCTGTATCAACCTCGTGGTGCAGATTATCTTTCGTGACCTTGGCCAGAAGTTGCTTCAGGGTCGGCTTGGGTTTTGCCTCGGGTGTAATGACAAGTTTTCCTTCGGAAAGAGAAATGTCTACAGGTGTTTCTCTTTGAAGCCCCACCTCATTAGCGAAGGATTTGGGAATACGTAAAGCCAGACTGTTGCCCCATTTCTGGACTCTGGTTTTCATATCGAACCTCCAAATAGTATCTACAATGAAGATACTATTTCCGAAGGTATTTGTCAAGTGTTGCCTTTTGGCCAACAAAAAATCGGCCTTTTCAGGGGCCGATATTCGTTATTTAGCTTCGAATTTGGGCTTTTTGGTAGGTCGTGAGGGACTCGAACCCTCGACCGACAGATTAAAAGTCTGCTGCTCTACCAACTGAGCTAACGACCTATGAATGATTGGCAATAGAATTTTAACAAATCGGCTGCCGCAAGCGCAAATATGGCGCTCTATAATTGTTCCGTTTTGGCAAGGTAGTAGCCGATT
>CAZJQF010000170.1:0-2377 GCA_964547925.1 uncultured Dehalococcoidales bacterium | reverse complement strand
AAAAACATTATAACAGCAGTGCCGGGGAACTCGTTAAATCGGTGTTTGCCCGATACGGCAAAGCAGAAATACGGGATTTTTTCAAAGGTCTCGGCCTGAATATGTATTCGCAGGACGGCCGCATTTTCCCGGTGACCAATCAAGCGACCTCTGTTTTAAGAGTTCTGGAAATGGAGTTAAAGAGATTGGCGGTACCGGTCGAATATAATTTCAATTGCTCGGAAATTGCTTTTACAGGAGACCATATTGTCGTTACTGGTGGCGGGGGCAAGAAATTAGAGTGCAGTAAAGTGATCCTGACCGGCGGCGGCAAATCCTATCCGGTACTCGGTTCGGACGGCAGCACGTATGAAATAGCAAAACGGTTGGGGCATACCATCATCGAGCCGGTGCCGAGTGCGGTACCGCTGGTCGTGAAAGATAAGTTATGCCATTTCCTGCAGGGCCAACGGATTAACGCTACTGTAAAAAGTATTATCGATGGTAAAGAAAGCCGTCCGTTTCAAGGCGAACTGCTTTTCACTAAATACGGCTTGTCCGGTACCTGTATTCTGGATGCCAGTAAGTCGGTCTCGGTAGCCCTGAACCGGCAACGGAAGACCGAGGTGTTTTTATCGGTTGATTTAGTGCCGTTTATGGATAAACAACAACTGAAAGATGAACTTATCAAGCGTAAGAAAGCCGGATTTGCCCCGGAGGACATGCTGGTCGGTATTTTACCGAACAAGCTGAGTCTGGCGGTAAAAGAGGTTTTTGAAGCCAACAATATCGATAGAGCGGTGGATTCATTAAAGGGGTGGCGTTTTCCGGTAGCCGCGACGAAAGGCTGGAACGAAGCGGAATTCACCAGCGGCGGCATTAATGTCAACGAGGTAAGTCACCAAACACTGGAATCTAAAATTCATAAGGGCGTTTACTTTGCCGGTGAAGTTTTGGATGTGGATGGGGAACGGGGCGGCTATAATCTGGCCTGGGCTTGGGCTTCGGGTTTTGTGGCGGGAGAAACGGGATAAGATTATTCGTCAGTTAGAAAAATCCTGCCGTCGCCCGCTGAAACTTGAAAAACCGTATTCCGAATACCGGAACTGACATCCACATATTCTGTATTAAAAGAAACGGTGATTTCACTATTTGGAGCGGCGACAACAATACCTTTCTCAAAATTTCGATAATACCCGCCGTTCTTTAAATAATAATTACCAAGGGGTTTGCCTAGAGTAACATCGTACTCGCTAAACCACCAGGCTTGCCCGTGGTCGCGGGGCCCGAAATCGTACGTAAAATAAGCATTATCGTTTAACAGGCTTAAGACCAGGCCGAGCCTCATTTTATTCGGGTCTTTTTCTCCTGTATCAACGGTATCTACCGCGTATATTACAATATAGCCGTTAGCCGCATTATTTAAACCGTCTTCAAATGTTGACCTGAGCTGCCCGCCCATGAAGTTTTCCATCAGAAATCCGTCCATAAAATCACCATAGGCATCGATTTCCGATAGGTCTCTCCCGGAATTAAAAATTACTAATTTATCACTGGTGTTCAGTTCATCTATCCGGGGAAAAATGCTTCTGGTTGACGTAATCCACTCTTCGTTGGAAATAGTTTCAGGGCTCCATGATACTTCTACTAACATATCGACGATAATCCCGTCATGCTGGGGTTGGTCGAGGACGTTTTTATAAAAAGAGGTAATCAAATTAATCCATTGCTCATTTCGGGGGTCCATCGCGTATATTTCTTCGTGTCCCCACTCCTCCGATGCCCAGCCGAAGGTAACTTTACTGCCGTCAGGTTTCCTGAGATACATAGTTTCGTTAATGGTAAAGGGGGTAGTTTTACCGTAGCTGGCGACGCTTGTCAGAAAAGTCATCCAATCATTATTAGCCCAAACCCAATTTACAGATAGTCCGGCAAGTAAAAGGGCATCAGGACTAAAAGACTTGATTTGAGCGGCTTCTTCGGGGGTGAACCAGCCCGACATAACCAGGGCATAAGGTTTGCGGCTGGCGATAATTTCATCCTTTTTGGCCAGCCAACTGGCGATTTTAGGGGCGGTATTACTTGGGGCAAAAGTTTGTGTTATTGCCGGAGATATATATTGAGGCGGCGATATCGTAGTTGTTGTCGGCAAACTACCACAGCCGATAAGAGCGGTAAAAAATATAGTAATAAAGATTGTTATAGATATTTTCATAGAATCTTATTCCTTATGAAATCTTTCTCAGCGGTCGTAAAAATAGGAACATCAAGATAGTAAACGCAATACAGGCTCCTGCCATTATGGTCAGGCCCCATTGCGGGCCCATTCCTTCGGCCAGGCCGCCGGCGATTATTGCCCCGATGGATACCAGACCGCGGTCGAGACTCATCAGGCTCA
>CAZJQF010000169.1:0-2395 GCA_964547925.1 uncultured Dehalococcoidales bacterium | reverse complement strand
CATAAGGATAGACCGTAATCACATAGACCATCGCCCAGCGTCCGGCTACCGGCATTAATATCAGCGACCAGAACAGCCATGCCCGCGGGATGCTTATCAGCGAACCGTACTCCAGCAGCAATAAACAAATGATGGCGACCACACCAAAACTGCCGATGTGGCTGTCTTTCATTATCGCCTGCCGTTCCTCAACCGTATGTCCGGACAGGGCATCGAAGGTATCCGCCAGCCCGTCCAGATGCAGCCCGCCGATAATCAGGAAAAGGGCAATCAGCAGCAGGACCGCTACAATGGTCATCGGCAAAAACAGCGTCAGCACCCAGGCCAGTCCCACCAGAATCAAGCCGATAATGATGCCGACGACCGGGAAATATACCAGCGACCGGCCGACGTCCTTGCTGCTTACCTCACGCAATCGAGGCAGCGGGATGACCGTCAAAAACCGCAGAGCGGTAAGAAATCTCATAAATAAATCTCAATACCCAAATTACAGATTACACATTATTTTTTATGCTAGGCCGGTTCCGGCTCAGCCCATTTGTTGTGGAAAACCGTATCCTTCAGCGGCTTCCGTGTCCGCTGCTGCAGTCTTTCTTCAGATGCTTTAGCAAAAGAACCTTCCGCCGGATAAGCCAGGGGAGTAACCGCAACCACGCGGACATCGGCGGGAATCCGTAATACCTTTTTTATGCCTTCCTCGATAACACCGGTCATCGCATGGGTCACCAAACCGAGATCGGTAGCCGCTAAAAGCAAATTTTCCATGGCAAGCCCGGCGTCAAATAAATAATAATCCTTCCCGTCACGCGAAAAACCGTCACCGGGACGGGCACATAAAACGATGATAACCGGAGCGTCTTTAGCCACCCGGTTGGGTTCGGCAAAAGCACTCTCTACCAACTCGGCGATAAGTTCTTTCCGGTCGACGACAATAAACCGCCAGGATTGCGTATTCCGTGCCGAAGGAGCCAGTACGGCCGCTTCCAGGATAGTATTAATTTTTTCCGGCTCGACGTCTTTCCCGGACATATGAGTTTTCAGGCTGCATCTCTTTTTAATTACCTCGAATGTTTCCATTTCCGCCTCCTTTTGCCGTTATTTAAAAATGCCGTTCGGATGCAATTTAGCATACCCTTCCGATAATATCAAAAGCCGAACGGCAAATTACACATCAGTCACTGCTTTTTTCGGAAACGCCGGCTTCGCCGAACGTAGCCATTTCACTTAAAATACGGCAGGCGGCTTCCGCCAGGAAAATGCCCAGTGCCGCACCGGTGCCTTCGCCTAGCCTCATTTCCATATCCACCAGCGGCCTTAGACCCAGACTTTGCAGCATCAGACGGTGGCCTTTTTCCGCCGAAACGTGGGCAGCAATCAGATAATCTTTTACCCCCGGAGCAAGAGCTATCGCGAGCATGGCTGCCGCACCGGAAATAAAACCGTCCACCATCACCGGCACTTTTTGTGAGGCGGCCCCCAGCATCACGCCGGCCAGACCGCCGATTTCGAAGCCGCCGACCTTCGCCAGCACTTCCAACGGTTTCTTCGCATCGGGCTTGTTCACGGCTAAAGCCCGCTCGATAACCTCGATTTTATGCTGCAATTGAGCCTCATCGATGCCGGTGCCCCGGCCGGTAACTTCCGCCGGAGAACGCCCGCTGAAAACGGAGCAAATCGCCGAACTGGGCGTCGTGTTGCCGATGCCCATATCACCCGTGCCGACGATGTCCAATCCCTTTTTAATTTCCGCCGTGATAATTTCGATACCGGTTGCGACGGCTTTTTCCGCCTGGGTTAAAGTCATGGCCGGACCGAGCGCGATATTTTGCGTACCCTTGGCTATTTTGCGGGAGAGTAATTTAGCATCATTGACATCGCTCGCCACGCCCATATCCACGAATATTACTCTTGCCCCGATTTGCCGTGACAGCACGTTGATGCCCGCGCCACCGGCGAGGAAGTTCTGCACCATCTGGACCGTAACTTCCTGCGGCCAGTTACCTACCTTTTCCGCCACCACGCCGTGGTCGCCCGCCATCGTGATAATTGCTTTATGCGTGATTTGCGGCTGGGCTTTGCCCTGAATACCGGCCAGTTGGATGGATAATTCTTCGAGCCGTCCGAGGCTGCCCGCCGGCTTCGTGAGCGAGTCCTGCCTCGCCTTCGCCGCCGCCATCGCTGCCTTGTCTAAAGGCTTTATATTCGATATTGTTTGTTCAATAAGTTTCGACACACTTACCTCTTTTCAATACTGATTTATGATTTAAGATCTCCATAAAATAATAAATCCCCTTCTCCAACACTGGACAAGGGGATTACGTTCCGTCTAACATACCTCGACCCCCCTTTCTCCGCGGAGGTTTTTCACACCGGGACCGGCGTTCTGGCTTAGCCC
>CAZJQF010000168.1:0-2422 GCA_964547925.1 uncultured Dehalococcoidales bacterium | reverse complement strand
ATAGTATTAAACGCGAGGAAGCTTTAAAAATTTGTGCGTTCGTAGATAATATTCTTCAGATTATCGAAAAAGCAAAAATAAATAAAAACGTTTAGTAAGCCTATGTGTATTAAAAACGTACCGAATGATTTAAAAATACTTAGTACGATTTACATACGCTATTACGATACCTTTAAATCTTTCTCTGTCGAGAATAAGACTAGAGAAACAAAAATATACGTACCTATTGACCTTATGGCAATTGCCAAAGAACTCGACATAGACGTAGATATTATTTATGGCAGATTATATTATTATTTAAATAATAAATATAGCTATAAACAGAGCGACGGTTCGCGTGTGGATTTATTTGCGCTTCTAGTCGGTAAGGACACTAGCGCAATTAATTTCCCCTATCTTGCTTCGATTTTAGCAGAACTTCAAGATAAGGAATTTAAATATCGAATGACGACTATTGTCGCGATTTTGGCCCTCGTTATCGCTATCGCGTCTTTATTATTAAGCATATTTTCCTAAAAGCTGTAAGCAAAATCTTACTCTGTCTCTTTTCTCCCATCTTCAGCTAATTTCTTCAAATTACTGAAAAATTACCTCTTTTGTTCTATAATGGGTGTTAATTATTTTGCCTGTGATACTTCACCGATTTTTCCGTATATATTAGCAGGCGAGAATAAATTAGAGGGTGGCCCTTGTTTAGCCTTATCGGATTGTTGACCTTGATGGGCGGGAATCCCGAAATCGCCGGCACGATTGCCGAGCGGTTTACCGCGCTATACAAAGAATTCCTGCCGAAAATCTTCAAATACATCACTTTCAAGGTCACCGATACCCAGACCGCGGAAGACCTCACCTCTCAGGTCTTCGAGAAGGCCTTGAGCAAATTCAAGAGCCACGACGCGGCCAAGGGGGCCTACTCCACCTGGATATTCACCATCGCCCGCAACACGGTCATCGATTATTACCGGGCCAGCAGCAAGGAAAGAGAGTTGCAGCAATATAAAGACGGCCTGCTGAGGCAAAATGAGACGGTTTCTCCGGACGACCTGATTATCCGGGCCGAGCAATTCCGGACGTTAAAATCGTTAATCGCGAAATTATCCCCATCGGAACAGGAAATTATCTCTTTGAAATTCGGGGCCCGTATGAATAACCGCCAGATTGCCCAGGCGACCGGCCTGACGGAATCGAACGTCGGCACGACAATCTGGCGCACGGTAAACAAGCTGAGGAACAATTTCCGGGAGTGGGAAAATGGATAACCGGCAATTAGAAATGGAAAGGTTGTTCTCCGAGGAACTCGACCGTCTGCTGGCAGGCGAGGAAGTTAAAGCCCCGCCCGAGGCCGGCGAAGACGTCAATGCGGCGTTAAAGTTCTCCCAAAAGATAATCGAGATTACGCCGGAGCCGAGTCCGCGCTTCGAGACGTTATTACAGGCGAAACTGCTCTCCGAACTGGCCCGGCAGGAAGCGAAGGATAATAAGTGGTATTGGAAAATCGCGCCGCGGCAGCCGGTCTGGCAGGCGGTCACGGCGACGGTATTCGTGCTGGTGATAGGGCTGATTGTCTGGCTGAGCGGCGTGTTCAGCCAGATGCCCGTTACCGTGCCCACCGCACTGGCGGCTAACGCGGCCACGAATAAAGCCGTTTATGACTCCGGAGAGCCGGTTAATATCAATGTCACCCTGACCAATAATACCGATAAACCGCTGACCTTAAAGCAATTTCCGCCCATCGTGAGCCTGATGGATACGGCCACGAAGCAGCCGGTTTATACGTTCAGTAATAAGGGCAGCACCGTTGCCAGAGTGATGGCTCCCGGCGAATCAGTAGCGTTCTCCGTAAGTTGGAACCAGCGGGACGTGACGGGCAGCCTCGTGGCAGGCGGCGGTTATTACATCGAACTTGAAGACATGGATTCGCAGGGGCAGCCGATGAAGCTGACGTTGAGCCAACCGGCGGAGTTTGAAATCCAACCGCCCGAAAGCGATTTCGGGGACATTTATAAAACCATCGAGATAAACCAGTCCGTCACAGCCGGGGAAATTACCGTAACGCTTACCAAGCTGCAACTGACCGAAAAAGGGGCGTTTTTGGAGGCCTTTATTTCACCGCCACCCGGCTATAACTACCGGGCCGATACGGACTACGCCGCTTTCGCAACCTATTACATCGACGGCGGGTGGATACAATACGGCGGCTTATCAACTTATGAGAAGAGCCGCGACGGTATGGCGCACGTCTGGTATTTCAGCGAACCGGTGCCGGCAGACGCACAGGAAATCCTGATTATCATTACAAATATCGGAGAAATAAAAGGGCCGTGGGAATTTCAGATTACAGTGGGGCAATAGAAGAGAGTACGAGAAATTTGCTGTAATCCCCCTGTAATTCCCTCCCAGTTCAAGCCTGGGACAGGCTCTT
>CAZJQF010000167.1:0-2430 GCA_964547925.1 uncultured Dehalococcoidales bacterium | reverse complement strand
TTATATCGGCTTTACCGATAGTTGAATTACGTGGGGCCATACCGGTAGGGATTAATATTTTCGGCATGCCGTGGTATTGGGTGTTTTTATTGTCTGTTATCGGAAATTTACTTCCCGTGCCTTTACTTATCCTTTTTTTTCAGACTCTTGTAAAGTACTGTCGCCGTGTGCCGTTTTTAGCTAAGCCGATTAATTTTATCATCCGGCATGCGGAGCATCGCTCGGCGTCTGTTGAAAAATACAAAATGCTCGGATTAATAATATTCGTGGGAATTCCGTTACCATGGACCGGGGCCTGGACTGCTTCGATTATCTCCTCACTTTTGGGAATCGGCTTTACCCGGGCGTTTTTCGCAATTGCCGCCGGAGTCGGAATTGCCGCTGTGATTGTTACAATACTGTGCTTGTTAGGGTGGGTCGGTGCGGTGATTGCCGGGGTGGGACTATTAGCATTGGCTATCTTCGGTTTATGGAAAAAAAAAGGGCCGGCGACTTAATTCGTGTTTCAGTAAATTACCCTTCGGGTATAAAAAAATAGCGTATGCCCTGCAAAAACCGGGACATGATTTTACCTTGACAATGGTAAGGCCTGATTGATACTATTGTGTGCGGATTGCCCGAAACATTACCAACAGTAAAGGAGGCTGGAACAGGGGATGACCAGTAATCTATTTTCGGGGTGCGGCCGATGGCAAAAATGACGGTCCGGGACGTTGAAGTAGCAGGCAAAAGAGTCTTAGTTAGAGTTGACTTTAATGTTCCAATGAACCCCAAAACCGCAGAAATTACTGATGACAGCCGCATAAGGGCTACCTTACCGACAATCAAATATTTAATCGAACGCGGGGCGTGTGTAATTTTGATCTCCCATTTAGGACGTCCCGACGGTAAATTTGTAAATGAACTCAGACTTACCCCTGTAGCACAGAGGTTATCCCAAATCCTCGGTCAGCAGGTTGGTGTTGCCACTGATTGTATAGGTCCGGAAGTAGAAAAATCAGTAGCCGCTTTAAAAGCTAGAGACGTATTGCTGCTCGAGAATTTGCGTTTTCATCCCGATGAAGAAACCGGAAGTGCAACTTTTGCAAAAGCATTAGCCCGCCTCGGCGATATCTTTGTAAATGACGCTTTCGGTACCTCGCACCGGGCTCATGCTTCAATCGCCGGTATTGCTAAATATTTACCGGCTGTGGCCGGTTTTCTGCTGGAAAAAGAAATTATATTCCTGGGACATGTGTTAGAGAATCCAGCCCATCCTTTTGCTGCTCTGGTCGGCGGAGCTAAAATCAGCGATAAAGTTAAAATGCTGGAACGCATAGTTAATAAGGTGGATTACCTATTGATTGGCGGCGGTATGGCCGCTACTTTCTTGAAGGCCCAGGGGTTAGAAATAGGACGGTCGTTATTTGAAGAGGACCGGCTTGATGTAGCCACTAAATTATTAAAGAAAGCCAGCCAGAACGGGATTAAGATATTGCTTTCCACGGATGTATTAGTCGCCGATAAAATCGATGCCGATGAAAATCAGGTGTCTTCGGTAAAAAGTATCCCTGCAGATAAAATGATTGTGGATATCGGTCCCGAGACAGTGAGTGTTTTCGATGAGGCTTTAAAAAAATGTAAGACCGTATTTTGGAACGGCCCGATGGGTGTTTACGAGTATCCTCAATCGGAAGCAGGGACAAGGTCAATGGCTACATTACTTGCCGGTCTGGAAGCAACCACGATTATCGGCGGTGGTTCCACAGCTGAAGTCGTTACGGAAATGGGACTTGCGGATAAAATGACATTTGTTTCTACCGGCGGCGGTGCTTCGATGAGCTTTGTCTCCGGAGAAAAGTTACCGGGTGTCGAAGCTTTAATGGATAAAAAGCCGTAAAAGGCCGGGAATTGGAGCTAAAGTGCGGATTCCTTTAATTGCCGGAAACTGGAAAATGAATACGACTCTACCGGAAGCCGTTCAGCTGGTAATGCAGATGGTGCCGGAATTGATTAAGGTCAGTAATGTGGAAACGTTACTCTGTCCGCCGTTTATATCACTTGCAGCAGTTAAAGATATCATCAAGTTTACATCGATTAAATCAGGTGCCCAAAACCTGTATTATATGGAAAAAGGTGCCTATACCGGAGAAATTTCCCCCTTAATGCTGGCAGGTTTATGTGTGTACGTCATCATCGGACACTCGGAACGCAGACAGTATTTTCAGGATACCGGCGAAATTACGAATAAGAAAGTCCAGGCTGCTTTGAAAGCAGGTTTGAAACCGATTCTGTGCGTCGGTGAAAAACTGACGGAGAACGAGGCAGGAATTACGGAAAAAATAATTTTAGACCAGCTTAATGCAGGACTGGAAAATATCAGCAGTATTGAGCAGATGGTTATTGCTTACGAGCCGGTTTGGGCTATAGGAACAGGAAAGGCTGCTACCA
>CAZJQF010000166.1:0-2435 GCA_964547925.1 uncultured Dehalococcoidales bacterium | reverse complement strand
CCTGCACGAAATACGTTGTGTACAACGTAATAGCAATCGAAGACATGGGGACTCCCGTCGCCGTTCTGGTCAACCGCGGATTTGTAAATGATGCCTATTCCGCAGCATCGGGTAAAGGCATGCCCAACATCAGAGCCGTAGCCGAATCGGTGGACTGCGAAGCCACCGTGCTTCCGGAAATCGAATCGAATATCAACGCCGTCATGGATGACATCATCACCGCACTCACCAAACCGCTGACTCAGGAAGAGAAAGCTCCCAAGAAAGATACCGAACAGCTTTCACGCATCGTCTTCAAGGGCAGCCTCGAAGAAGTCAACCGTTTCTTTTACCGCCGTGGGTGGGGTGACGGACTGCCGATAATCCCGCCGACGGAAGAGGCCGTGGCTGAGATGCTGACAGGCACCGACCTTGCCCCGGACCATGTCGTCACCAAGATTATTCCCCGCATGGGCAAGGCAACAGTCGAGAAAATAGCCGTAAACGCGGTTATGGCGGGGGCACTCCCCACCTATATGCCCGTCTTAATCGCTGCGGTTCAGGCCGTTATGGAGAAGAAAGCCCGATTCGATACTTTTGAAGTAAGCACGGGCTCCTGGGCCCCGATGCTGGCTATCAACGGTCCAATCCGAACCGATCTCAATCTGAACTGCAGTTCCGGTATGTTAAGTCCGGGCAATATCGCCAATACGGCCATCGGGCGTGCCTTTGGCTTAATCGTAAAAAACATCGGCGGGGCCAGGAAAGCCGTTGAGGATATGGGAGTTATCGGAAATCCGATGAAATACAGCCTGGTTGTCGCGGAACATGAAGAGGAAAGTCCCTGGGAACCTCTACACGTTAACCGCGGCTACCGGAAAGAAGACAGTGCCCTGACTGTTTTCTGCCCGAACAGCTTTACGCAAAGTATGCCGTTCGATACGAGTGCCAAGGGCATTGCGGATATGCTCACAGATTTCGGAGCCACCCCGATTTCCTGCTTTATCCTTATCCCGTCATGGGCTAAAGCCCTGGCCCGTGAAGGATGGTCGAAACAGAAACTTATTGATTATGTTGTCCAAAATACAAATCCGACTTTCGGTAAACCTCCGCTTCCTCATATAACCGCGGAAGATATTATAATTGTTGTTGCCGGTGGCCCTGGTTCATTCACAGCCTTCATGAGAAGCGTCGGCGGAAAAATGATGGCTAACGAATTTGTAACTCAAAAAATAGAATTGCCTAAAAATTGGCGTAATTTGGTTGCCAAGTATAAAAACATCGTTCCCAATTATGTCAGGTATTAAGCGATTTTAGAAGGTAGGAAGCCTTTATGTTTGACTTCGATGCTATCATTATCGGCAGCGGTCCGGCGGGAATAACCGCCGGAATCTATCTCGCGAGGGCCAAATACCGGACTGTCGTTCTGGATAAAGAAAGTTTCGGCGGATACCCCAAAAACATTGACCTTATCGAGAACTACCCCGGATTCCCTAACGGCATTTCCGGGGCTCAGTTAGCTTCATCGATGGTCGCCCAGGCGCAAAAACACGGCGTACGTTTCGATAACGCGGAAGTATCCGGACTCGAACTCTTTTCCGATTGCCGGTGGGTGAACTGCTCCAACGGTCAGGGATATACCACTGCTGTTGTTATTATTGCCGGCGGTTCGCGGCATAAAACGCTGGGTATACCCGGCGAAACCGAATTTCAGGGAAAAGGTGTCTTCGAGTGTGCCTTATGCGACGGCAGCCAGTTCGAAGGCGGCGTCGTGGCAGTCTGCGGCGGCGGCGATTCTGCTGTGTCCGAAGCTCTTTATATGTCCCGGATAGCCTCTAAAGTAATCGTCATTCATCGCCGTAACCAGCTCAGAGCCGCTAAAACACTACAGGACCGGGCGTTGGCAGAACCGAAAATCGAATTTATCTGGGATTCGGCGGTAGATGCTGTCGAAGGTGAAAACCGTCTCAAGAATCTCAAGGTTCGTAATCTCCTTAACAATACTAAAACAGACCTGTCCGTCGATGGATTATTAGTCCAAATCGGTACAGAGCCGGTAACCGATTATCTTAACGGAGTGGTGCCGCTCGATGACGAAGGATTTGTAAAAGTAAACAGCCGGATGGAAACGGACGTCCCTCATATTTTAGCTGCCGGAGATATCAGAAGCGGTTCGCCCCGGCAAATCGCTGCCGCAGTCGGCGACGGTGCTATTGCCGGTATTACGGCCCAGCGACTCCTTCAGGAACTGGGATAGACAAGGCCATTTAATTGTCCTAATATGGTGTCTAAAGGAGATTATATGGCCGGAAAATATGACAAGTACTACATCACGGAAACGATACCCAATCCTTTGCACCCCGAAACACGGCAAAAAAATAACAGTATGCCCGTCCAGAATACCCTCTGGATTAACGACGAGCTGCAGGGTAAGCTAAAAGGGGCTTTCTATCTGG
>CAZJQF010000165.1:0-2449 GCA_964547925.1 uncultured Dehalococcoidales bacterium | reverse complement strand
TTTAATAAAACCGCATTATATAACAGGAGGTGTCTTATGTCCAGTGAGAAATTCACCGTTTCCGGCGACGAGGTCGTCCAGAAGGTTAAACAATTGATTCATGAGGGCAATATCCGGCGGGTGAGGATTATTCACAAGGGCAGTCTCATTATGGAAATGCCTTTAACCGTCGGTGCATCCGCGGCCGCTATCGGCGTTATCGTGGCTCCGTTTCTGGCCGCTCTGGGGGCTTTTGCCGCCCTGGTGACCGATTGCACGCTGGAAGTGGAAAAAGTAGACGAGAAAGATAAAAAGTAACAGGCCGTTTTTAGTCGTATTTTTATTTTTCAGACTACGATTTTTAATTTTACCCCTAAATACGATTTTTAATTTTACCCCTAAAATTGGTATAATATATTTTTGGGCGTAGAAAAACCCCGGGTTGTTTTTGTCATTTCAGAGGTGTGAGTTGCCTGACGTTGTCATAATCGGGGGAGGGGTGGTCGGTAGTTATTTAGCCAGCCGTCTGGCAGGTGCCGGGCATAATATAGCTGTTATCGAAAAGAAGCCGGAAATCGGCGGGCCGGTCTGCTGTACCGGCATTATCAGCCGTGAATGTGTCGATACCTACGGTATCCGTAAAGATATAGTTTTAAAATATTTAAACTCCGCCCGTGTTTTTCCCCCCGATAATAAATTCATCGAACTCCGCAGACCGGAGATTCAGGCCTGTATCGTCGACCGCAGTGCCCTCGATTTAAGTATGGCCCACCGGGCTCAGGCGGCCGGTGCGGTTTATTATACGGATACTCTCGTTAAGGATATCGATATCCGCGATGACGGCGTAATCATCGTTGCCTCCGGCAGAAAATCACAGATTAAAGCCGAAATGGTTATCGATGCGAGCGGCTTCCATTCGGGCATCAGCGAAATGCTCGGTGCAGGTAAGCCTGCCGATTTCGTTATGGGAGCTCAAGCTACCGTCACGACGAACGGCATCGATGAAGTAGAGGTTTATCTCAACCGCCGGATTGCCCCCGGCTTTTTCGGCTGGCTCGCCCCTGTTTCCGGCGGAAAAGCACTCGCCGGGGTCTTATCGAGGCATAACGCCAAAAGCTGTTTGCAGTCTCTGTTAGCTTTGCTGACGGAGGCTAAGAAAATACTTCCCGAACCGGCGGAAATTTCAGTTCGGGGCATTCCTCTTAAACCGCTTGCCAGGACATACGGCAGGCGGTTTATTATTTCCGGCAGCGCCGCCGGGCAGGTGAAACCCTTAACCGGGGGCGGCATCTACTACGGCCTGTTATGCGCGGACCTGGCTTTTACGGCAGTCCACCGGGCTCTGGAAGAACACGATTTTTCATCCGCATCATTATCACTTTATCAAAAAGCCTGGCAGGAGAAGCTGGGTAAAGAGCTGCGCCGCAGCTACCGGGCAAGGCGGATATTCGAGAAGCTGACCGACCGGCAGCTCAGTAAAGCCATGGCTATCGCCGTCAGGTCCGGTATGGTGGATACTATACTTACCGACCCGGCAGTATCTTTTGATTGGCACGGGGACCTGGCCGCGAGGCTGATAAAAGAGAAGGCTTTATCAGCCATTCTGGAAATCGTAAAATCGCCTTTCATAGCAGTTAAACAAGCGAATTGAGGAGATAGGGAGAAGGAAGCAAATGAGTGAAAATAATAAAGTAAGTCTGGATGAAGCGGCCGGCCATTATCTGGGGACGCTGTCTCCGGAAGACAAAGAAAAGCAGCAGGCGGCTGTTTTAAATTTCGTGCGGTGGTTCGGACGCGAACGTACCTTCGATAAAATGACGCCTCCTGAGGTGGGCAATTACGCCGAACGGTTGTCATTATCCGACCCGGATTTCGATAATAAACTGAAAATGGTCCGGGCTTTCCTGACCTGTTCGAAAAAAGATAAATTATGCGAGGTAAACCTCGCGGTACATCTCAAGGTAAGAAAAGGCAAAACCCGGACGAGCGCGGGCAACGGGCCGAATAACGGTATGGAACCGGTGGCGTTGACCGAAGAGGGCCATGCCAAGTTAACCGCCGAGCTGGCCGAGTTGAAAGAAAGACGGCCGGCTTTGATTGACGATATTACCCGTGCCGCGGCGGATAAAGATGTCCGTGAGAATGCGCCTCTGGAGGCTGCCCGGGAAGCCCACGGATTACTCGAGGGACGCATCCGGGAAATCGAAGCGACCTTGAAGAAAGCGACTATCGTGAATAAACAACAGACAGTCTCAGTTAAAGTAAATTACGGCGACAGCATCGTACTCGTTGATTTACAGTCGAATGAAGAAATGAGCTATACGATTGTCGGGCCGCGGGAAACCGACCCGTCTAAAGGGAAAATTTCCGGCGTCTCCCCCGTCGGTAAAGCTGTTATCGGCCGCACGGAGGGTGAAACCGTTATGGTTGCCGTGCCGCTGGGCAAGATGAAATACCAGATTAAGCAGAT
>CAZJQF010000164.1:0-2491 GCA_964547925.1 uncultured Dehalococcoidales bacterium | reverse complement strand
CTGCTTTTGTTTCTTTTTCCAGTTTTAGCTGTACCGGCGGAAAAAGTCAGGTTATCCTCTTTCAAATCGACGGTTATCGTATCTCCTGCTTTGGCTTCACCCTTCAGTATCATCGAAGAAAGCGGGTTCTCCACATATCTTTCGATGGCCCGCCGCAGCGGCCGTGCGCCGTAAATCGGGTCGAAGCCGGTTTTCGCCAGCCAGCCCTTTGCGGCATCGGTCAAATCGATGGCGATTTTCCGTTCTTCCAGTTGTTTCTGCAGGGTCTTTATCATCAGGTCGACGATACTGCGGATTTGCTCTTCGTTAAGCTCATGGAAAACGATAATGTCATCCAGCCGGTTAATAAATTCCGGGCGGAACAAACCTCTTACTTTGCCGAGGACTTTTTCTTTCATATCCTCATACTGCTGCTGGCGGGTCTTGGCATCTTCTTTTTTCGTCGCAAACCCTAGCCCGGCTTCTTTGCGGATAAGCTCGACACCGGCATTACTTGTCATAATGATAATCGTGTTCTTAAAATTTACCGTACGGCCCTGCCCGTCGGTCAAGCGCCCGTCATCAAGAATCTGCAGCAGGGCGCTAAAAACGTCCGGATGAGCCTTTTCGATTTCGTCCAGCAGGATAACCCGGTACGGTCTTCTCCTGACTGCTTCGGTAAGCTGGCCGCCCTCATCATAGCCAATATAACCGGGAGGTGCCCCGTATAAACGGGAGACAGTGTGCTTTTCCTGATACTCGGACATATCCAGCCGCACCATGGCATTCTCATCATCAAAGAGAAATTGGGCCAGAGCCCGGGCAAGTTCGGTTTTACCCACTCCGGTAGGACCGAGGAACATGAAGCTGCCGATGGGCCGTTTGGGGTCTTTCAGACCGGCACGGCTGCGGCGTATCGCCTCGGATACCGCTTTGACTGCCTCTTCCTGATTAACCAGGCGTTCGTGAATACGGTCCTCCATATTGACCAGCTTTTCCGCTTCGCCTTCCAGCATCTGGGTAACCGGAATGCCCGTCCATTTGGCAACCAGACCGGCGATGTCTTCTTCATCGACGGTTTCGCTTATTTTATGTTCCTGCTGCCAGGTATTCCGGGCTTTATTGCATTCATCTTCGATGCGGACCCGTTCGACGCGGATTTTAGCGGCTTCTTCGTACTTAGCTTGCTGAGAAGCGGCATCCTCTTCGTCCTTGAGTTTCTTAATCCGGTCTTCCATTTCCTTTAATTGCGGCGGCAGGCTTTCATTATCGATACGCTTTTTACTGGCTGATTCATCGATAAGGTCGATAGCTTTGTCCGGCAGATGGCGGTCGGTAATATACCGCTGGCTCAACCGGGCAGCTGCATCCAGGGCGGCATCGGTAATCTTGATTTTATGGTGTGCCTCGTACCGCGGCCGCAGCCCTTTTAGCATTTCGATAGTGGCTTCGATGCTGGGTTCGCCGACGAACACCGGCTGTAACCGCCTTTCCAGAGCTTTATCTTTTTCGATAAACTTGCGGTATTCATCCAGCGTGGTCGCGCCGACCATCTGCATTTCACCGTGAGCCAGAGCCGGTTTTAACATATTACTGGCGTCGATAGCTCCTTCCGCACCTCCGGCACCGACTACCGTATGCATCTCATCGACAAACAGGACGATTTCCCCCTGAGAAGCCCTGACCTCGTCCATAATCGCTTTCAGACGCTCCTCGAACTCGCCGCGGAATTTCGCTCCGGCAACGAGCGTACCCATATCAAGTGCAATTACTCTCCGCTTCTTTAAAGAGTTCGGCACATCCTGGGCAGCTATCTTCTGGGCCAGACCTTCGGCGATAGCCGTTTTACCCACACCGGCTTCGCCGATAACCACCGGATTGTTTTTCGTACGGCGTGTCAGAATTTGCATCACGCGTCTGATTTCTTCATCCCTGCCGATAACCGGGTCGAGTTTGTTCTGGCGAGCCAGCTCGGTCAGGTCGCGGCCGTATTTTTCCAGCGAGCGGTATTTACTCTCGGCGCGGGCATCGGTTACCCGGTGGCCGCCGCGGATTTTCTGCAGCGACCGGTAAATTTTTTCTTTATCGATACCGAATTGAGCCAGGATTCCGGAAGCTTCTCCCTTGGTATCGGAGGCAATTGCAATAAGCAGGTGCTCCGTTCCGATGAATTCATCTTTAAGACGTTTCGATTCGGCATCGGCATTAGCGAATAGTTCGTTAATCCTCGGGGTGGCAAAAATCTGCTGTGTCTGGTAGGCTACTTTGGGTGCTCTGTTAAGAGCATTTTGGACCTGTGTTCTGACATTATCCGGGTTGGCACTAAGGTCGCGTAAAATATCCGGGACCAGCCCCTTTTCCTGTGATAGTAAAGCCAGCAACACATGTTCGACATCCCACTGGTTCTGCTGTAACTGCATGACCAGTTGCTGCGAAGAAGTAATGGCCTCCCATGCCTGTTCGGTAAATCTTTCCTGTTTCATAATCTCTCCCCCACACTATATCCTAATTT
>CAZJQF010000163.1:0-2586 GCA_964547925.1 uncultured Dehalococcoidales bacterium | reverse complement strand
CCTGATGTGGGTAACCTGCGCACGATTGACTGCTGTTTCAGCGACGCTATCGGCATCATCCACAACGGAAACTGGGAATTGCTCAAAATCGTACCCTGCAGAGACAACTATATTATTACCCAGAAGGTTATGAACCTGCTGGATGTCTACAAGCCGTATTGGGAAGAACACGGGTATCCAGTCTTCCCGGCTGCCGAAGCAAATGAAGGTATTACGGACTGGTCGTTCTTAGGGGTACCCGGACCGTAAAATAGAAAACTAAAAAACCGTATTGTGAGAACCTAATCGATACGTTCAACAGGTTACTTTACATTCACCGTAAAGTAACCTGTTGATTATAACGGGAATCTAAGCCCGGTTTTCCTTTTAGTTTGAACACAGATTTGAATTTTAGTCGCGTAGTATTCCTCGAATGGTGTTTTTTACCATGCGATGGGAAAAACTAACAAGATAGTATTGCGGTATCTCTTGGCAATGTGACATTTTTGACGTATTATGGAAAATACCTTAAGGCCGTATGTAATTTAAGCGAATCTAATCCGAAAGGATATCGAATAGAAATTAAAGCATTTGCTCCGATAAAGTTCTGGGAGGTGAGTTAATTGACTGTCAGTCTGTTTTTTCAACTTCTGGCTAACGGACTGGTAACCGGCGGTACTTATGCTCTGGTCGCTTCAGGATTGACATTGACTCTGGGTGTTATCAAACTATTTAACTTTGCCCAGGGTCATTTTTATATGCTGGGAGCCTGGATTACCTATGGCATAGTGGTGCTTCTCGGTCTTCCTTATCCGGTAGCCCTGCTGGCTGCTTTAATAGCTATGGCATTACTCGGTGTGCTGATGTATTTCGGTATAATTCACAAGACATTATCGAAGGGATTCTTTGCCGGGTTGCTGGTCACCGTTTACGCGGCCACGATAATCCAGCAAACCGCATTGTTGACATTCGCCTCTATTCAAAAAACAGTACCCCCGGTATTTCCCGGTACGCTGAACATCGGTGACGTAACCATGAACTGGGGTAAGCTGTTTGCGATTCTCTGCGGTATCGTCGTATTGGTAGCTCTATACTTTTTTATGAAACTGAAAATCGGTAAGGCGATGATAGCCGCTGCGGAAAATGTCGATGTCGCGGCTCTTCAGGGAATCAATGTCAGGCGTATTTTCTGGATGACGATGGCGGTCGGCTGCGGTCTCAGCGGACTCACGGGCGCCATCATCGCTCCGGTTTCGGGAGCCTATCTCACGATGGGGTCCGATATATTCATGCGGGTGCTGCTGGTTTTGATGGTCGGTGGTATGGGCAGTATGTCCGGGGCCTTGATCGGCGGTTTTCTCGTCGGCATAGTCGAAAGCTTTGCTTTCCAGTACGTCGGTTATCTTAATATGGTGGTAATCATGGCCTGTGTCGCCGTGTTTATGTTCTTCAGACCCGGCGGTTTGCTGGGCAAACCCATGCCCATTCCCGGCGAATAAATGGAATCGAGGTAAAAGATGTCAAGGTTAGCGAAGATAGGAATCGGGGTTTTCGCCCTGATATTATTCATAGTACCCTTCGTAATTAACCCCTTCCAGGTACAGGTCGTCATCTTAACTATCACTTACGCGATGTTAGGATTAGCCTTCGCTCTAAGTATGAGAGTGGGGCTGCCCAGGCTGGATGTCGGAGCCTGGTATGGTGTCGGAGCCTATACGACAGCTTTACTGCTGAAAGCAGGGTGGAATTTCTTTTTGGCGGCGCTCATCGGGGGTTTTATTGCTGTTGCCATCGGCTACATTATCTTTTCTCTGGCGATACCACGCGGTATGTTGGCTTTCTTTGCCCTGTGTCTGGTCGTCCCGATGGCTTTTTACCAGATGTTCGGTTCTGTAAAAATATTCGGCGGATGGGGAGGTACCATCAACGTGCCGCCGCCGATGATAGGTTCCTTTGCCATCGTCACCAAGCCGCAACTATATTTTCTGGCGCTTTTCTTTTTAGCGTTGACCATAACGGTGTATTATCTTCTTTACAATTCCAGAATCGGCCGGGCCTGGGATGCGATAGGTTCAAGCTTGAAGTTAGCCGGTTCTACCGGCATTAATGTGGTGAGATACCGGCTGGCTAACGTGCTTATCGGTAACTTTTTTATTGCCCTCGCCGGTAGTTTATTAGTGGCCTTTTACCGGGCAGCCGTACCGATGCAGTTCAGCTTCGCTGTAGGCCTTCCCGTTATGGGTTATCTCATAATCGGCGGTATGATGCATAGTCTTACCGGCCCGATTTTGGGAGCAATTATCGTTACTTTTATCCCGGAATATTTCCGTTTCGCCCAGCAATACCAATCGATAATAGTCTCCGTTATCGTTATTCTTATCCTGATGTTTTTGCCTATGGGTATTACCGGCTGGATTGACCAAAAAGTAAAACCATGGCTTCTCAAAAAACAATGGTATAAACGTATAGACGACTGGAGCATGGGGAGAACGGCGAGTGCATGATGAAAAGGCTTTTAGAGAAAAATTGGGTGGAGTATTAGAGAAATGGCACCTTTATTAGAATTAAAAAAAGTCTGCATGAACTTCGGCAAACTACAGGCCTGTA
>CAZJQF010000162.1:0-2611 GCA_964547925.1 uncultured Dehalococcoidales bacterium | reverse complement strand
ATGATGTGGGTGCGGAACCCAAACCGCCGGATGTCGGCGGTCCGGAAAAATCACGGCATTGCACACCCTTAATCGTCCTGTCTCCGTTCGTGGCACAAACAATTGCCAAGAGCGGTTTAACGCGAGAGGATACTCAAAGATACATTTTCGAACACACACTGCGACCCTACCCGAATGCCTGCCGGGATGTAGCGGAAGGCAAAGTCTGGCCCGCCGAAACCTTCTGCCCGGACCCGGCCCATCCGAAGGAATTACTGCCGAGATACCACAGCCCCGACGAGATTATTATTGTCGTCAGTGGCACACCGACGAGGAACCGGTGGTTTTTCTGCCGTTCCCTTTCCGTCCAAGGTGCGGGCGTCGCCAGGGAAGTGAAATTGCCGCCGGAATGGGAAAAGTCGGTAAAGAGAGTTATGCGCTAATGGGCCGGATAGGGCTTACGTAGGTTTAGTATCCCAGCTTGAAGTGATATCTGATAGCTTTTAATTACAAACGTATCAATTTCGTTTGATGGGCGTTGCGTAAATAGGACATTCCAAAGGAATATCCGGGAATGCCTCCGGCTACGATTATGCTGATATCTTCCGGTTTGAAGACGACCGGGGCTTTGCCGCCCGGTTTCAGAGCATCTTCAAATGTCTTTATTCTATCCGGCGGAATGATATTAATGTCTATAAAGGCATCAAATTTTGTCTCAATCCTGCGGCGAATCGCCTCTATCTCGTTAGGACTGAGCTTTTCATAGGGGACACTTGTATTATCGATGAGATAATCCCGCAGCGACTGTTTGGAAAATCCCTCCCGGTGTAATTCTTTCGCAAATTCCGGATTCAAAACAACAATATGCTTTTTGGGGTGCGATTGTACCATACCCTCGCCCGGTTTATAAGATGCAAATATACTCCGGTCCTTCGAAATATCATCGATTATCTTTTGTAAGATAGTTTTTGTCGTCCAGGGGTCGTTCGAACCCCCACCGTATATATTTATACCGCCGTGGTGACCCCCGACGGTTGAAACCGTTACACAACTATCTTTGGCATTAAAACCGAGACTTACATGGTACGGTTCCCAAGGGCTGTTATCTTCATTTTCCGCAAAAGTGTAAAAAGTATGTGATGACGGACGCCCCAACAGTGCCATATCGAATTCTGCCGGCCATAAATGCCCGATGTTAATCAAACACAATCGGACCGCCCTGCCGATGGTGCTGTTAGCCTGCCATCCGTGACCGAGCAAGCCGATGCCGCTGTTGATATCCAACGATTTTGTGATGGGCCCGTTAACCAGTATCATAAGGGTAAATGAACCCGCAGAAACCATCATATGTTGAAAGGGATTTTTAGGTTCCGTGAGCCCTTCTATCGCCGCTATTATTACCGGCAGATATTCCGGTCTGGCTCCGGCCATTACGGCATTTATTGCTACTTTTTCAACGGTAGCGACCCCGTTTAAGGGGGGTATTTTACCGATTACTTCGTCAGGAGACCGTTTAATCCCTTTCAGCATTTCCTTAAGGGCTTCTTTGGTCGGAGGCACCAAAGGTAATCCGTCGCCCCAATGACGGTCGATAAATATTTTATTGAATTTTTGTAGGGTAGCCGAATAATTGGCATCCGAAATAGTAGTTGTCTTTCTCCCTGCATCGGATTTTAATTTTGGGTTTGATTCCTCTTCTGTTAACGGTCCGGTAAGAGCCTGAATAATGGCATCAAGATACTTCTGTACTACAGGCGTAACAGTTTCAGCATTGATGCGGCTTTTAAAATAATCATCCGCGGCTATCGGCACCATCCGGATTGCCGGCATTCCTTCCGCTTCCGCCAGCATTTTCGCCGAGGAGAGTATGGAATCGACAAAAATAAAGGCCCCCGGTTTACCCTTTCTTTCCAGTTCTATCATCCGGCGCATTCCGTAAGCTGAGCCGCTGGCCGAATCCCCTACCCCGTATAAGAATGCATCTGCCTCTTTAATTATTTCGGGCGTCTTCGGGTCACCCCAAAGAGAGAAAGAGACATTCGCCTGCGGATACTTTTTACTCAGTAAATCCCGGGCTACAGTCAAAAACGTATCTCCGCCCGGTTTACCGTCCCATAGCAGAACGATTTTTTTATTTACCAGACCGGAAATCCGGGGGGTTTTTAACCCCGATAATGTTGCCGGTTCAATTTTACCCTCCGGACTGAATACCGTATATTTTATTGCCTCAGGCTTCGATGATTTTGCGGCTAATTGTTTTTTTACCATCGTTAACTTACCCTCGATTATTATTTTTTTCCGATATACCTATAAGCAATTGCATCGCCTTAACCCAGCATTTCGAGCATTACTGAAGCATTTTCCAGTTGCTCTAATCTATCAACCGCATCAATAATCCTCTCAACTTTTTCAGGCGTTAATAAACTATAGCTCGCGTTATTTCTGAACTTTGCCTTTATTTCGCTGTCATTCAACGGTTTGCGGGTATCGCCCGGCTGCTCTACCTTAACGCCGGGGAACTGACTTATTCCCGATGCCGTGTATTTATTACCGTCGGCAGTCATCTCAACAGTAGTTACCGTAAAAACCGGATTAACTAAAGCGTTCTCAGATTTCGGAAGAGCTTCTGCCC
>CAZJQF010000161.1:0-2664 GCA_964547925.1 uncultured Dehalococcoidales bacterium | reverse complement strand
GCAGATTGGTTTTTTCCTGGATTTTCTTGATGCCGTATGACCCCGATTTATCGGGGGAATCGGCACGGCTTTCGCCGGAATGGTAAGAATATTTAAATTTTTTATTTCTAATCTATGTTTCTGATTTAATTTCCCGGTAATAAAAAAGGCGTGTTTTTCAAACACGCCTTTTAAATATAAATTCCTGCTTTAATTAACCCTGGCTCAGCAGCTCCGTTACGATATCATTTATCAATTTACCGTCCGCTTTGCCTTTAAACTCCGCGATTATCTTCGGCATTACTTTCCCTTTATCACGGATGGTCTGGGCGCCTGTTTCGGCGATGACCTTTTTTACCGCGGCGACCACTTCTTCCCGGCCGGCCTGCTGCGGCATGTAGGTTTGTAGTATTGCTAATTCGGCTTCTTCCTGGGTGACGAGGTCGGGGCGGTTGCCCTGCTTGTAGGCGAGTATGCTTTCGTGACGCTGCTTGATTTCTTTGGCAATCACGCCGATGATATCGGCGTCACTGAATTCTGCTACTTGTTTGTTCATCTCGCTGTAGTGAACGGCAGACAACAGCAAACGTAATGTACTGACCTTTACCTTGTCGCCTGATTTTAAACTCTGGTGAAGGTCGTCGTTCAGTTTTTGCTTAAGCGCGGATTGTACGGGTTTACTTTCCAATCCAGTCCTCGATGAATAAGTTACTTGCTGGTGCTTCTTGGTGCCCGGGTACTCTTACGTTTCTTCGCGGCTTCTTTCCGCTTGCGGCGAACGCTGGGCTTCTCATAGTGCTCCCGGTGCCGTATCTCGGATAAAATTCCTTCCTGCTGCACCTTCTTGTTGAATCTGCGGAGCAAGCTCTCAAAGCTCTCGGTATCGCCGGCGTTGACGTTAGTCAAGTAGCATCTCCCCCCTTTACCGGTGTCAAAATATTTTAATCTAGCATCATATTTTAGAGGTCTTTACCTCAATGTGTCAAATGTCCGAGAAGATAAAAGAAATGGTAAAAAAAGAAAATAATCGCTACTTGTCATTCTGAGAACTCACGTAAGGTGATTTCGAAGAATCTCTGCTGTTCGAGTATCCGCAATCTATTTGCCCTTAAAAAGAAAGCCCAAACGTCCCAATGAGACTATTTAGTAATTTTCCCGGAGCCTATTATCGTAACTTCGATGTTCTTATGGCAGTGGGGACAGGTAACCATTAAAGCTATCGGCTGGGACATCACCCGTTCGGCCACCGCCGTAACCATCGTATCGATGTTATCGAGACGCTGGTCCATCAAGTCCATCCGCTTGGTTAGCTTGGCGATTTCCTGTTCTTCTGACACGTTTTTCCCCTGCCGCTTTTATTTGATATTATACCAAATTATAGGTGAGCGGTATACGTATGTCAAAGATAATACAAAGCTTAAAACTTAAAATCCAAAGAGAAAGTAATAATGACTTGTCATTCTGAGAGCTCACCAAAGGTGAACTCGAAGAATCTCGCAAAACATGTTTCTGAGACTATTTGCCCATAAATTATTCTCAAATTATACATCGACGACTTAGTATTATTCTTACATCCTGAATCTTAAATCATAAATCAGCGTTATTATTCGCACAACCCCGCTACTATCTTGCCGTCCAGTCTCCGTATTAAGGCCGTTGCCAGCTTCACCGCATCATCGTAGTCCTGCCGGTGAATAATCGATGCGTGGCTGTGAATGTGGCGTGTCGGCACGGATAATACGATTGTCGGTACCCCGCTCTTATGAAGGTGAATCATATCGCCGTCGGTCCCGCCGCCTTCCATCGCCGCAATTTGCAGGTTTATTTTATTTTTCTTGGCCGTGTCTATGATGAGGTCGCGTAATTTCAAGTTTGGTATCATCCCGTAATCGTAGGCCAGTATCGAAGGGCCTTTCCCCATTTTGGCCGGGGCTTCTTCCGGCTTGATGCCGGGCACATCGCCGGAGATTTCCACATCTACTACGATAGCTACATCCGGGTTAATCGAATCGATACTGGTCTTGGCTCCGCGGCTGCCCACTTCTTCCTGGGCGGTGGCAATGCCGTAGACTGTATTCGGATGCCTGCCGTCCTTTAGCTGCTCTAATACCGAGATAACCATTGCACAGCCGATTCTGTCGTCGAAAGCTTTCGCCAGATATGTTTTACCGTTAGCCAGGATTTCAAAATTACTGGCCGGAATAATCGGGTCGCCCACTCTGACGCCGGCTTTATCGACCTCATCTTTAGATGAAGCCCCGATATCGATATACATTTCTTTTTTTTCGACGAGCTTTTTCCGCTCTTCGGCGTTCATCACGTGCGGCGGTTTCGCCCCGATGATGCCGGTAACATCGCCTTTATTCGTCTTGATAATCACCCTTTGGGCCAGTAATACCTGGTCCCACCAGCCGCCCAGCGGCGTAAAACGGATAAAGCCTTCATCGGTGATGTATTTCACCATAAAACCCACTTCATCCATATGCCCCGCCAGAACTACTTTCGGCCCCTCGGACGTGCCTTTTTTCTTACAAATCAGACTGCCGAGCTTGTCCCGGCTCAACTGTCCCGCCGGCTTTAAATATTTCTCGATGACCTCCCGGACTTCTTTTTCATATCCCGAGACGCCGCTCGCTTCCGTTAATTCTTTTAGCATTAATTCGGTCTTGTCCATATCTCAATCTC
>CAZJQF010000160.1:0-2666 GCA_964547925.1 uncultured Dehalococcoidales bacterium | reverse complement strand
CTGAAAATATATACGAGTTTGCGGGAAATTCCCGGCTCTATCGACCATATTATCGTGGCCATTCCGGCCGCTTCCACTCTCCAGTTAGCCCGCGAAGCGGCGGCCAAGGGCGCTAAATCGATGCACCTTTTCACCGCCGGTTTCAGCGAACTCGGCAGTGTCGCGGAAATTAAAATGGAGCGTGAACTCGTCGCATTTATCCGTTCTCACGGTATGCGTTTACTCGGACCTAACGGTATGGGTGTTTACCATCCGGACAGCCGCATCGCCTTTTTAGAAGATGTCAGTGCTAAACCGGGTAATTTCGGCATGCTCTCCCAGAGCGGCGGCAACGCGATGAAATCGATTAATATGGGTCCCCGCCGCGGCCTGTTTTTCAGCAAGGCCGTCAGCTACGGCAACGCCGCCGATATCGATGAAATCGACCTGCTGGAGTATTTTGCTGCCGACCCCGAGACGAAGGTTATCGGAATGTATATCGAGGGCGTTAAAGACGGCCGGCGTTTTGTTGAGGCGATGCAAAAAGCGGCTCAAAAGCCCCTTATCGTTTATAAAGGCGGCAATACCGATATCGGCCGCGGAGCGGCTCTTTCGCATACCGGTTCGATGGCCGGCAGCGGCGCCGTCTGGAGCGGCCTGATTAAACAGGTCGGAGCTGTCGAAGTTAGCGATACCGATGAATTGATTGACCTTGCCCTGTTATTTTCCTATGGCCGTCCCTATAAAAGAATTAATACGGCTATCGTCGGCTTCGGGGGCGGGGCCGGCGTCCTGATTGCCGATACCTGGGCTCGTGCGGGCATCAACGTTCCCGAATTCCCGCCGGAAGTCCGTGAGAAATTAAAAACGATTTATAAGTCCGAGGCCGGCCGCAGCTTCCGCAATCCTATCGACGTTATTCCCTTCGATAAAAAATCGATGTTCAAAGATACGCTGGAAGCGGTTACCGCCTGGGACGGTATCGATTACGTATTACTGCATCTGGCTTTATCATATGCCACGGCTCCGCTGCGCGAGTCTATCCGGAAAGATTTGCCGGTGCTGGCGGAACTACCGGAAGCCGTCCGCCGCCGTATCATCGTGCTGATTCACGAGCAGGTTACGGAAGACGATAGAAAATTGTCCGGCGAAATCGAAGCGTACTGCCATAAAGCTGCCATCCCCGTTTTCCACTCCGCCGCCGGTACCGCCTTAGCCCTGACCCGCTACCAGAAGTATTATCAGAAATAGTTTTCTGAATTCTGATTCCTGATTTCTGATTACTTATTTGTCATTCTGGAGGAACCGAATACCAGAGTCAGAGGCGACGAAGAATCTAGGGTTGGGTGGTCTGGAAAAATTATTTCCGTAGGGGCAACCCTTGCGGTTGCCCTCATCCTTTGTGTAGCGGCTGATTTAAAATCAGCCCAAATTTCCGTCATTCCCGTGGAAACGGGAATCCATAATATAAGATAGATTCCCAATCAAGTTGGGAATGACGATAAGTATATTATTTATTATTTTCAATAGAAATAATCATATAAAGTAATCGGTCTAGTATGCCTTTATAGTTTTTTAATACTGATAATTCCTTCTCTTGAAGAGCATCATCTGGAATGAATGAATTTATCTTGGAATTAAATTCATCATTTATAGTAAGAAGTTTATTATCCACCCTTTTATTGATCAAATACGAAGATACTATACCTGCCGTTTCCGTATCGATAAGTACTAGATCTGCAAACAAATCTCTTAATCGTTCGTCTTTGGGAACATCGGGAAAAGGGATATTATAAAACTTTTCCCACTCTTTTTTTAACGTCCGATAGCTAATTCTATGACGAAACAAGTGGTCCATCTTCAATCCAATAGCCCTCGCTATCTCCTCGGGAATTATCTCGCTTTATTCGTTAGAAATTTAAAATAGCTTAATAATCTCTCTTCTTTTACTTTTGAATTTCTCTGTCTTCATATCCCATTGTTTCTCAATAGACGGAATTAAATTTATACAATTATCTCCTTGGAAAACGAACATAAATCCTGCTAAAGAATCATTAATAACCACCAAAATGCTTTTATCAATCATCTTTAAATGTATCCCTATATCCATCTCGACATGCCAGTTAATTTTTTTATACGAAAATGTTATCGTATCTCTAATAATGTCAATAGAAGCAACCGGAAAACCATACTTGTACTCGGTAAAATCGGGAGTAGGATGTTCTATCCCAAATCTATCAGTTTCTTTAAATCGGGGAGCACGTTCATGAGTTATTTCAAAGCTAGGATATTCATCATTGTCAGATTGGTCTATAACATTATTTATTATAGTAAGTACCATATCAGGGAAATATAAATTGACATGTAGTGAGTATGGCAATGCCTCAAAACAACGGATACTTTGTAAGCACTTATTCTTGGTGCTGTTTAATAAATCTAAAGAACTATTAGACAGTAATATTTTAAAATCATAAGCCGTCATTAAATAAGTTCCTTAATTGACAAAATGGATATTTCGCTGATTATAAGTAGTCCCAACGTTAATGTCAACAACAGGAGAGTTATTCCGTACGGTGGGTGGAGCGAAGCGTAACCCACCACCTTAAGTAATTAGTATTTTGTAATTTGGGATTTGTTTCGTGCTTCGAGTTTCGGATTTCGTACTTAATTTTATTGAAATATTGGTA
>CAZJQF010000159.1:0-2686 GCA_964547925.1 uncultured Dehalococcoidales bacterium | reverse complement strand
CTTAGCAGGTTATATTTACGATATCAACGGAAGTTACCTTTCGGCTTTTATACTACTGGCTGCATTTGCGTTTATTGCGGTCATACTTATGCTTGTCCTCGGTCTCATACAAAAACGAAAATTGCCCGTTCAATCTTAAGTTAGTTGACGGAGATAGTTGAACCTTCCGCTGTCTTGGTAACTTCAATACGGGTCGGAAAGGCATCCTTGAGTTCTTCGATATGGGTAATCACCAGTATTTTTTCAAAATCATCCTGAATGGAATTAATCGCTTCTTTTAGTTTTTCGACGCCGTTACTATCCTGCGTGCCGAAACCTTCATCGATAATCAAAGTGGGCAGCGGAGCTCCCGCACGTAACGCCAGCAGACGGGATAAAGCTATCCGTATCGCAAAATTAATCCGGAATGCCTCGCCGCCGCTGTATAACTCATAGTTCCGCGTGCCTAATTCATCGGAGATATTAATATCCAATGTTTCCGTTACATCACCCTTCTTGGTAGCTTTCTGGGTTTCAATTTTTATATGCATCCGGTTATCGGTCATCCTGGATAATAGACGGTCAGCCTCGTTTTCAATATCCGGAATAGCCGTCTCGATTAATAATGCCTGGACGCCTTTTTTCCCGAAGGCATCTGCCAGCTCGCCGTATATCTTCGCCTGTGCCTGAGCTTTGAACATTTGCTGCTCTTTTTCCGCTTTTCTAGCTTCCAGTTCAATGCACCGGTCCAGTTTTTCCTTTACCCGCCCCATCTCTTCCCGGACTGTTTTATAGGCGTTATTCAGCTTATCGTATTCACTCTGTGCTCTTGCTAATTCTTCGGATAATCCGACAAACTTTCCCAATTCATCGGCCAATGCCTGTTTTCGCTTTTGCTCGTTTTCGATACTCTCCTGTAATTGTCCGGCCGCTTTCTCCACCCGCAGTAGACTTTCTTTTTCCGATTCGCTGTATTTTTCAGCCTCGGCAAGCTTACGCTGCGGTTCTTCCCATTTCGCATTCTCTAAAAGCTTCTTTTTTATCTCCTGATGCGTCGTTTCATCATAATTAAGTCCGGCAATTTCATCCAATGTTGAACCTAATACCTGTTGTTCATTGATTGCGAATTCTCTTTTCGCCAGTTTATTCTCAATTTCTGCTAAATTATTTTGAGCTTCCCCTAATCCGTCTGCCGTCTCCTGCAGTTCCGTAATACTTTTCTCCAGGACGCTCAACCTGCCCTGTACAACCGCGAGTTCCTGTTTCAGTTGCTTTTCGGATTGATTAACTTCCTTTTCCGCCGCCACTAACTGATTTTTCTTCACGATTGTTTCCTTTTGGCTGGCCGATAGGGTTTTACTCTTTTCTTCTTTTTCCACAGAGTATTTCTTTTCGATATGTTTATGTTCTTCAATTCCAAGAGACTGTTCGCAAAGCGGGCATTTCGCCCCGCTTTCACCGGTAAGTAACGCCAGCTTCTCCGCCAGCTCTTTAATCTCATCATGCAAACGGACACAACCGGATTCAATTTTAGAAATATCTCCCCGCAATTCCTGCAAAGCAGTTTTCTTCTCATCTAATAACTTTTCCGATTGAAGCAGCTTTTCTCGTTGTGACTGAGCTTCCTGATATTCTTTCTTCAACTGCGGCAGCTTCTCAATCCGCAGCTTCAAATCGTGAATATTATTCTGGGCAACTTTTTGTTCGGTCAGTAAAAGGTTCTGGGCCTGGTCAATCATTTTTTCCAACCGGCTGCGCCGTTCATTCATTTTTAACAGCCTGGCCAACCGCTGTCCCATTTCCTCATCGGCTTTTCTGGCTGAAATAAGCCGGTCAAACCCTTCCTCGATTTCATGCTTTTGGGATAAAATGTCTTCGTAACCGTTGATTTTAATGCGGTATTGCCGTATCTGTTCTTGCCAGTTATTCAATCCCAGTTGCGATTCCCTGATATGCCTGTCAATCTGGGTCAGTTGGGATTGTTTACTTTCTAATGATTCCT
The DNA here is from genome assembly GCA_964547925.1 of uncultured Dehalococcoidales bacterium. Lineage (GTDB taxonomy): Bacteria > Chloroflexota > Dehalococcoidia > Dehalococcoidales > JAFGLR01 > JAFGLR01. Next base: position 705 of record CAZJQF010000159.1, on the reverse strand, counting down.
TCTGCCTCTTCAACTCATTTACTTTTAATAGCTGCTCGCCCGCCAGCTTTTCCACTCCGGCCAGTTCATCCTGAGTCTGCGATAATTCAGCCTCACACGACGCTTTCCCGGCCAGTTCCCCTGAGATATCTTCGATGGCCTTTTTATACAACCCGTAATCGGATTCCCACTTCCTGGCCGCTTGTTTGGCTTTCTCTTCAAGCTCGTCGTAACGGGCCAGCCCGAGAATATTTCCTAAAACATCTTTCCGCTTTGCCGGAGGCTGGTTGGTAAATTCATCGGCGTGACCCTGCCTCAAAAAAGCACTGTTGATAAAAGTCTCGTAATCCATGTGCAGGATATTTTCTACTTTTTCTTCCGTCTGGGAAACCGAATTACCGGTAAGCGAACGGAACCCGCCATCGGCAGCTATCTGGAATTCCAATACGGGATGCCCGGAACCAGCGCGGGTTTTAGAACGGGCGTACTTCCGGATAATCCGGTAGGTCTGGCCGGCTACGATAAAATCGAACTCAACCGCCATTTCCGGCTGCCCCTGGTATATTAAATCGGTATCGCTCTTGGCACGGGCTTTTCCCCATAGTGCCCAAGTCATCGCATCGATGAGAGCCGATTTCCCGTTACCATTGTCTCCTGAAATACACGCTGTGTGAATACCGGCAAAAGACAGCGGCGGCACATTTTCCCGGTAACACATAAAATTAC
>CAZJQF010000158.1:0-2705 GCA_964547925.1 uncultured Dehalococcoidales bacterium | reverse complement strand
TGCTATCCGTATTTCCCGGCAGACCTTATTAAATTGTCTTTAGCATAACGGAAAACAAGGGGTGAATGCAAGAGGGAAAGCAATTTAGACAATAAGTTGATTTGATTGACAATAAGAATTTTAAGCTTATAATGGAGGAATAATATACAGTATTTAGAAATATGAATAATAAGCCTAAAGCACTTTCATTAGCTTCAATGGTTTTGGGAATAACAAGCTTAGTAGCAACTGTAATTTTCCTCATCCCCTTTTATAGCTTGCGAGGTGATATAGGTTTTATCATTATTTTATCCACCATTGCTATCATTTCTATGAGTGCCGTGATTATCGGCTCAATATCCTTGAAAAAGGGAAAAAATATAGGAAGACGAAGGGCGATAGTTGGTCTGGTATGTGGTGCGTTGGTCATTGTATTTTTCTTAGTACTATTTATATTTTCTGTTATATTTTGGCATTATTATCCACCAATATAATACGGAAAGAATTGAGGTAACGTTTTGAACATAAAATATACAGACACCGACCAACGTGATTTAGATTTAATCAAGGGTTTATGGGAAAAACTGAATGAGCACCATAAAGCCCGGTCGCGGAATTTCAAAAAACACTTTGAAACTTTCACTTTCGAAACCAGAAACAAAAACCTGCTGGAAAAACTAAAAGACGGGAAGCTGCGTATCGACCTCGCCACCGATACGGGCACCGGCAAACCAGTGGGCTACTGCGTCAGCACCATTGCCGGCGGCAAGGGAGAAATCGATTCGCTTTATGTTGAAGAGGCTTACCGGCAAGCGGGAATCGGCTATAAATTGATTAAAAAAGGATTGGCGTGGCTGGAGAAAATGCAGGCGAAAGATATCATAATAGCCGTCGCTGACGGGAATGAAGAAGCTTTCGGGTTTTACGCCAAATTCGGTTTCTACCCGAGGGTGACGATACTGAAGAGGAAAGAATAACCTACCATTTTCCCTCGATTATCCTCATGGCTCCCCATAAATTTTGGGCGGAATATTTAACGGCCGCGTCCGGCGGGTTACGCACGAGTATCGCCGGGATGCCCTGTTTTTCGGCGCCCTGAACATCGGAAACGGGATTATCACCTACCATCCAGACGGTTTTTGGGTTACCCGCCAATGATAAAGCAATCTTAAAAGCCTGCGGATTGGGTTTTTCATATCCGGTAGCCGCAGATGTTATACATAAATCTATTAATGGCGATAATTCCATTGAACTCACGATGTAGGGAAGTTCCGGAATATGATTGGAAAGGATTACATGTCGCCAACCGTTGTTCTTCAAATCGGTCAAAACAGGAATGGTATCATCAAACAAAATATATCTCTTTGGATTAACCATGTGCTTACGTACCTGTTTAGCCAGTACTGCAGCCCGTTCGGCATTAAAACCGACTCCCCGATAAGCTCGAGCAAATAACAGCTCCAGATTAGCCCACCATTTTTCAGGTTGCGATAGGTGTAAATGGGGTTCCTCCGGCTTGTGCCACGGAAAATCATCTCTCAAAAAAGGTCTAATCTGTTCTTCGTCGACGTATTGGTCAGGCTCATATTCTTTAAGGACGTTCATTATAGCAACCCGCCAGGTGGTAAACTGAACGAGAGTGCTGTCAAAATCCCAAAATATAGTTTTCTGACCGGACATATTTTATAAACTCACTACCGTTACCCCATCCCCACCCTCACCTCTACCACCCGGTCTCGATGATTTAACCAGCGGATGGGCGGCCAGCATTTCCCGCACGATTTGCTTGACGACGCCGGTGCCGTGGCCGTGGATAATCCGCACGCTTTTCAGATTGGAAACGGCAGTATCGTTCAAATAAACATCTACCAGACCCTTAATTTCCTCAGCTCGTTTGCCGCGCAAGTCCAATTCCATCGCCGCACGTTTCTTCGTTACGGCACGGGTGATGGTTACCGGCTCCGGTACCGGGATACCGGACTTTTCCATCTTCTGGACATTTTCGATGCCGACTTTGAGTTTGGCCCGGCCGACCTGTAATTCAAGCTGCTGGCCGTCTTCCGAAACGGACAGAACGTTCGCCGCCATACTGGCGTCTTTCAGCCAGACGGTATCACCGGCGGCAATCTTGACCTCTTCGCTGCCTTCAGCTAGCGGTTGCGGAGCCAGTCGGCCGCTCTTTAATTTTTCCTGCACTGCCGCCAGCACGCGTTTGGCTTCCTCGGCCTTATCTTTCGAGCGGGATTTCCGCAATTCGGTCAGTGCCTGCCGGATTTCCCGGTGCAATTCGGCGGATTCCTCCACAACATTGTCCCGGACTTCCTGCAAGATATGCTTCTCTTCACTGCGGAGTTTCTCTTTCTCGTCCTCAAGCTCCTGATTTTGTTTTATCAGTGCGGCTTTTTCTTTCTCGACATCCTTTTTCAGAGAATCCACCGTTGTTTTTTCGGCGGACAGGTCCATCAGCAAAGTCTCCAATTCAAGGCTGCTGCGGTTCAGCATCCCTTTGGCTTCGTCGATGATTTCCGCGGGCAGGCCCAGCCGCGAGGCCGTCGAAAGGGCATTGCTACCGCCGGGGATGCCGACGGATAAATGATAGGTCGGGGCCAGCGTCACGGGGTCGAAATCCAGCGAGGCATTCTGTAAGCCGGGCGTGGTATGGGCGAAGGCCTTCAACTCGCTGAAATGGGTCGTAGCGACCGCCATCGCCCCCCGGTTTTTCAAAT
>CAZJQF010000157.1:0-2720 GCA_964547925.1 uncultured Dehalococcoidales bacterium | reverse complement strand
GGGCCGGTAAGAGAATCAACCAGACCCGCTTCAGCAATACCCGCATCGGTCAAAACAAGAATTTTCGCATGAGGCAGACAGCTAACCGCATAGGCGATATTTTTTACCGCTCCCGGTCCCATTAATGTTTTCGGCAAGTTCAAACTGATAATTTCACTCATCGGACAACTCTCCTTTTTCGATAGATTATATCCAAATCAATGTCTGATAAGCGGGAAAAGTCCGTGTTTAATAGTATATAATAGAACATTCGCGTGAAATTTTCCAAACGCTACCGAGAGTTTTCAAACATAACCCCCGTTCCTTGAAGATACAGAGTAATTTATTTATAATACATCATACTTTGTTCGAAATCAGTTAACGTACCAATTTAAAAGGAGAATAATAGAATGAGAATGCGATGGCTCGGAAAAACCGGTCTTCAGGTCAGTGAATTATGTCTGGGCACCGCCACCTTTGGGGGAGTCGGAAAATTTAAGGCAAGCGGCGAACTCGACCAAAAGGGTGCTAACCAAATAGTGGATATGGCTTTTGATGCGGGTATCAATTTCTTTAATACCGCGGAACTCTATTCTTTCGGTCTGGCGGAGGAAATATTCGGTAAAGCCCTAGGCACTAGACGTAAAGAGGCTATTATTATATCTAAAGTAAACCAGAGTGCAACACCCGGGAAAAATGACGCGGGGCTATCGCGTAAGCATATTATCGAAGCCTGCGATGCCAGTTTGAGAAGAATCGGCACCGATTATCTTGATATTTATGAGCTACACGGATTCGACCCGAACACTTCTCTCGAAATCACCATGCGGGCGCTGGAAGACCTGGTCACCCAGGGCAAGGCCCGCTATATCGGCTGCTCTAATTTTTCCGCCTGGCAGATGATGAAATGTCTCGCAATTTCAGAAAGATACGGTTGGAACAAATTCGTTACACTCGAATCGATGTATTCTCTGGCTGCCCGGGCGTTGGAATATGAACTAATTCCCGCCTGTCTTGACCAGGGTATATCGGTACTGGCATACAGCCCTTTACACGCGGGTCTCCTCAGCGGTAAATACCGCCGGGATAAACCGTGGCCGCAAGGAACACGCATTCAAGCCCCGGATAAAGCCGGTGCGTGGGCATTCAAACCCGAGGTTTTATTCGGGATAATCGATGAGCTGGATAACATCGCTAAACAGCGTAATGTTACCGTCGCTGAAGTGGCTTTGAATTATGTTCTCCAGAAACCGGGTATCTGCTCCATTATAATCGCTGCGAGGAATATCCCGCAGATGGAACAGAACCTCAAATCGGCAAATTGGCAAATTACTCCTGAAGAAGTTAAACGATTGGATGCGGTCAGCAGCCCTGAATCTCCCTATCCTTACACTCTGCCCGACCCTAATTCCGACATTTAATAAAATTAATCGGCTAATTGAAGGCTCCTCAGCTGTGTATTACATTTTTTAACCGTCGCTGAGGAGTCTTGTGCTGGAATGAAGCGGATAAACATTCCGCTTTTGCTCGAGTGGACTTTGCTAAAGGAAGGTTAAACGATGACAAGTAAATTTAGAGTAGTTTTAACCTCCAGAGTAATCACGCAAAAAGAAGCTGAAACTTTCGGCAACGCTCTGGGTGCTGAATTCATAACGATACCCTGTATGACCGAAGACGAAATAATTGTTGCGGCTATAGATGCTGACGCTGTCGTAACTTTAATGCAGCCTTACACCCGTAGAGTCATCGAACAATTAAAACACTGCAAGCTTATCTATAACGCCGGAACCGGCTTCGATACGATTGATGTTGCGGTCGCTACCGAACGCGGTATTTATGTCGCCTACCCCGGAGATTATTGCATGGAAGAAGTAGCCGAACACGCTATCGCTCTTGTCTTCGCCTGTGCCCGAAAAATAACCCGTCTGGACAGGGCTATCAGGCAGGGAAAATGGGTCGGTTTTGAAAAAAGGGAACTCCGGAATAAGATTTTACCGCCCGTTTTCCGGATTACCGGCAGTACGATGGGAGTCGTCGGTTTCGGCAGAATCGGGAAAGCGACCGCTCGCAAAGGCAAAGCCCTGGGGATGAATGTCGTCGTGTATGACCCTTATGTTGCCAAAGAAACTTTTAAAAATAACGGGGTCTCGGGAGTTACGCTGGAGACTCTATTAAAGACATCCGATTTCGTCGTGCTCCAGGCGGCTTCTTCGCCGCAAACAAAGCACCTGATTGGAATCGACCAGCTGAAAATGATGAAACCTACCGCATATTTAATCAATACCGCCCGCGGCAGTATTATCGACCAGAAAGCATTATTCACCGCATTATCCGAGGGTCTAATTGCCGGAGCCGGCCTGGATGTCGTTGCAGAAGAGCCGGATGGTATCGGAGCCGACCATCCGCTGTTAAGTCTGGATAACGTTATCGTTACCGGCCACTCCGCTTATTATTCCGAGGAATCATCGGCTAAATATAAACAACGTATCTTTGAAGCCGTTGAAAGCATAATGAACGGTAAAACGCCGGAGTGGTTAGTCAATCCTGATACGAAATTTCGTCCGGCTTAATGAAACAGACTCGAGTAAACATATTTCAATAATTTTATCGAGGATATAATAGCCATAATACCTGGCTGGAATACGTATATCTTTTCACCTTGCACCTTTTTCTATAAGATATTTACATATTTTATAGTTAAGTCATCCGTGTAAGGTGCATTTTTTGATTTGACATTGGCC
>CAZJQF010000156.1:0-2726 GCA_964547925.1 uncultured Dehalococcoidales bacterium | reverse complement strand
GGGCCGGTAAGAGAATCAACCAGACCCGCTTCAGCAATACCCGCATCGGTCAAAATAAGAATTTTCGTATGAGGCAGACAGTTAATCGAATCGGCAATATTTTTCACTGCCCCCGGTCCCATTAATGTTTTCGGCAGGTTCAAACTGATAATTTCGCTCATCGGAAAATTCTCCTTATTCGTAAATTTTATGTATAAATCAGTAGCTGATGAGACGGGCAGAGTCAGTAATTAATAGTATATAATAGAACATTCATGTAAAATTTTCCAAACGCTACCGACTATTCTAAAATTAACCGCCGTTCCTTGAAGATACAGAGTAATTTATTTATAATACATCATACTTTAATCGAAATTAGTCAACATATCACTTCAAAAGGAGAATAATAAAATGAGGATGCGATGGCTCGGGAAAACCGGTCTTCAGGTCAGTGAATTATGTCTGGGTACGGCCACCTTTGGGGGAGTTGGGAAATTTAAGGCAAGCGGCGAACTCGACCAAAAAGGTGCCAACCAAATTGTGGATATGGCTTTTGACGCGGGAATCAATTTCTTTAATACCGCGGAGCTCTATTCTTTCGGCCTGGCGGAGGAAATGTTCGGTAAAGCTCTCGGTACCAGACGTAAAGAAGCCGTCATTATATCTAAAGTAAACCAGAGTGCAACACCCGGGAAAAATGATGCGGGGCTATCGCGAAAGCATATTATCGAAGCCTGCGATGCCAGCTTGAGAAGAATCGGTACCGATTATCTCGATATTTATGAGCTGCACGGATTCGACCCGAACACTTCTTTTGAAATTACAATGCGGGCGCTGGAAGACTTGGTTACTCAGGGCAAGGTCCGCTATATCGGCTGCTCGAATTTTTCCGCCTGGCAGATGATGAAATGTCTCGCAATTTCAGAAAGATACGGCTGGAACAAATTCGTTACGCTCGAATCGATGTATTCTCTGGCTGCCCGGGCGTTGGAATATGAATTAATTCCCGCCTGTCTCGACCAGGGCATATCGGTACTGGCATATAGTCCCCTGCACGCAGGTCTCCTCAGCGGTAAATACCGCAGGGACAAACCGTGGCCACAAGGAACCCGTATTCAAGCCCCAGATAAAGCCGGCGCGTGGGCATTCAAACCCGAGGTTTTATTCGGGATAATCGATGAGCTGGATAATATCGCCAAACAGCGTAATGTTACCGTCGCTGAAGTGGCTTTAAACTACGTTCTTCAGAAACCGGGTATTTGCTCAATTATAATCGCTGCGAGGAATATCCCTCAGATGGAACAGAACCTCAGGTCGGCAAATTGGCAAATTACTCCCGAAGAAGTTAAGCGGCTTGACGTTGTCAGCAGTCCTGAGTCTCCTTATCCTTACACTCTTCCCGACCCTAATTCTGACATTTAATAAAAAATAATCGGCTAATTGAAGGCTCCTCGGCTGTGTGTGTATTGCATTTTTAACCGCCGCTGAGGAGTCTTGTGCTGGAATAAACAGGGTAAACGTTCTTACACTTACTCGAGTAGACTTTTCCAAAGGAAGGTTAAACGATGGCGAGTAAATTTAAAGTAGTATTAACCTCACGAGTCATCACGCAAAAAGAAGCTGAAACTTTCGGTAATGCTTTGGGTGCTGAATTCATTACAATACCATGCGCCATGGAGGACGAGATAATCGCCGCAACTCAAGATGCTGACGCTGTCGTAACCCTGATGCAGCCTTATACCCGCAGGGTAATCGAACAACTGAAACATTGTAAGCTTATCTATAACGCCGGAACCGGCTTCGATACGATTGACGTTACGGCAGCTACCGAACGCGGTATTTATGTCGCCTACCCCGGAGATTACTGTATGGAAGAAGTAGCCGAACACGCTATCGCTCTTGTCTTTGCCTGTGCCAGGAAAATAACCCGCTTGGACAGGGCTATTAGACAGGGGAAATGGGTCGGTTTTGAAAAAAGGGAACTCCGGAATAAGATTTTACCGCCCGTTTTCCGGATTACCGGCAGTACGATGGGAGTCGTCGGTTTCGGCAGAATCGGGAAAGCGACCGCTCGCAAAGGCAAAGCCCTGGGGATGAATGTCGTCGTGTATGACCCTTATGTTGCCAAAGAAACTTTTAAAAATAACGGGGTCTCGGGAGTTACGCTGGAGACTCTATTAAAGACATCCGATTTCGTCGTGCTCCAGGCGGCTTCTTCGCCGCAAACAAAGCACCTGATTGGAATCGACCAGCTGAAAATGATGAAACCTACCGCATATTTAATCAATACCGCCCGCGGCAGTATTATCGACCAGAAAGCATTATTCACCGCATTATCCGAGGGTCTAATTGCCGGAGCCGGCCTGGATGTCGTTGCAGAAGAGCCGGATGGTATCGGAGCCGACCATCCGCTGTTAAGTCTGGATAACGTTATCGTTACCGGCCATTCCGCTTATTATTCCGAAGAATCGTCGGCTAAATATAAACAACGCATCTTTGAAGCCGTTGATAGTATCGTGAACGGTAAAACGCCGGAGTGGTTAGTCAATCCTGATACGAAAATTCGTCCGACTTACTGAAACAGACTCGAAAATACATATTTCAATAATTTTATCGAGCATATTATAGCCATAATATCTGTCTGGAATACGTATATCTTTGCACCTTGCACCCTTTTCTGTAAGATATTTATATATTTTATAGTTAAGTCATCCGTGTAAGGTGCATTTTTTGATTTGACATTGGCC
>CAZJQF010000155.1:0-2805 GCA_964547925.1 uncultured Dehalococcoidales bacterium | reverse complement strand
CCTGCTGCGGCAGCAGGGTCTGGTCGAGGATGCGGATTTTATCGCCGAGCCATTCGATAGCTTTAACTTTTTCACTCATTTTTCACACCTTTGCCAATATGTTAGCACATTTTTAAAGTTTACAGTTATCAGTGAACAGTTTTCAGTTTACAAGGTAGATTTTTTGTAGGGGCAGCCCCCTGTGCCTGCCCAATTATGGTATCCTCTCCCTTTTTTAAAGGGAGATACAGAGGGATTACAGCAAATCCCCCTTAAATTCCCCCTTTACTAAAGTGGGAAATTATCATTTGGAATTTGTTTGTTTCTTGGAAATTGATTATCATTCATAAATCTTAAATCGTTTTCTTAACGGCCGTCTCCGCCCCACCTGGATGCCAGTATCCGCTGGCATGACAAGAAATATTTAGCAATAGTAGTCGTGTTTCCGCTATAATTTTAAACGTATGAAAATTCTGGGTATCGAGAGTTCCTGTGATGAAACGGCGGCGGCAGTCGTCGAAGATGGGACGAAAATTCTGTCCAATCAGATAGTCTCGCAGGTGGAGATTCACGCCCGCTACGGCGGCGTGGTGCCGGAGGTCGCTTCCCGCCAGCATATTTTATCTATCATTCCGATTATAGAACGGACGATGCTGGAAGCGAAGGTTAGCTGGGCCGACCTTAATGGTGTAGCGGTAACCAACGGTCCCGGACTGGCCGGTTCATTATTGGTTGGGGCGAATGCCGCTAAAGCGGTAGCCTTTGCCAGGGGTTTGCCATTGACCGGAGTAAACCACCTCGAAGGACACATTTATGCCAACTGGCTGACCGGGCAAAAGATTGAGTTTCCGGTGCTTTGCCTGATTGTTTCCGGCGGGCACAGCGACCTTGTTTTGATGCGCGGCCACGGTAATTATTATGTGCTCGGTCGCACCAGAGACGATGCTGCCGGAGAGGCTTTCGATAAAGCCGCCAGGATTTTGAATTTAGGTTATCCGGGCGGCCCGGCTATCGATAAAGCCGCTCAGGGCGGCGTACCGAATTTGAAATTGCCGCGGGCCTGGCTCAAAGGCAGCCACGATTTCAGCTTCAGCGGTGTGAAAACGGCGTTATTACAGCTTTCGGAAAAGGGCGAAATTTCCAGTATTGCCGATGCGGCCGCCAGTTTCCAGGAAGCGATTATCGAAGTTCTGGTTACGAAGACTATCGAAACGGCGAAAGAATACCGGGTGAAACAGGTTTTACTGGCGGGGGGCGTCGCCTCAAATAAGACGTTACGGAGCCGGCTGATAGAGAAAGCCGGTATGCCGGTGATTATTCCGCCGCCGGTTTTATGTACGGATAACGCGGCGATGATTGCCGCCTGCGGTTATTTTCGTTTTATGGACGGTAAGACCGCCCCGCTCAATATGGATGTAATCCCCAGCCTCAAACTTACTTAAAGTTTTTTTCACAGATATCATTTTTCATTGTATCAAGCGAATTGCATACCTTTCCGATACGAAAGATTGTAAGTAATTGCACCTCAAAAATATTGACTATTGGCCGGTGAAGTGCTATTATTTTCCAAATCTTACTAATTCACCTTTGGTTTACGGAATGTAGAGGAAAGTAGCCAATCACATCTATTTTCCCCTCGGTACAGTTTCCAGGCCGGTTCCGGCAGCAGCTTAAACAGCATTAACACCCTTTCTGTGTCCGGAGTTCCGGTAGGGGAGTCGGGTGGGCTATTTCAAGAGGACTAAAGAATTAAGCATTAAATCTGCTTCGATTAAATACGTAAAGGGAGGAATCGCATGGAACTCAAAGGTAAGATAGCTCTGGTAACAGGGGCAGGCGGCGGCGGTCCGGGGGGAATGGGGAAAGGCTGTGCTATGGTCTTTGCCCGGGAAGGGGCCGATGTTGTCGTAAATGATATCAATCAAGAACTGGCCGAAAGCACCGCAAAAGAAATACAAGCCATGGGGCGAAGGGCTATGGCGGTTGCCGCTGACGTTACCGATGAAAAAGCGGTCGATGCCATGGTAGCGAAGGTCGTCAAAGAATGGGGCGGCATCGATATCCTGGTCAACAATGTCGGACTGGGGCTGCCGATTCTGGTGGAAGACATGATGTATGAAGAATGGAACGCCGTGGTCGTCCGGAATCTTTACGCTCCTTTTTACTGCGCCAGAGCCGTAATTCCCACGATGAAAAGCCGCGGCGGCGGTAAAATAGTCTCGATTTCTTCCATGGCGGCGAAAGGTATTACGGCCATGACCGGTGCATCATACACAGCAGCGAAATCAGGCGTACTCGGACTGACCCGGCAGCTGGCTTTTGAACTCGGGCCTTACGGTATTAACGTAAACGCAATATGCCCGGCAGGAGTAGCTTCATCTTATAAACCTTCACCTCCGGGACAAATCGAGATGATGGCGAAGAAGCTGCCGATACGCCGGATGACCACCTCCGAAGACATCGGTGAAGCAGCCCTGTTTTTGGTGTCCGAACGTTCGAGAACGATTACGGGAATTTCTCTGGATGTTGAAGGTGGGATTTCGTTATCCGCGTTTGACTGGGATGGATATATCAAGTACCGGAAAGACTGGGTAGCCAAAAACCGCGGTAAAGAACATCAGGAATGGTAGCGTGATTTATGCGCCCGGTTCATAATATTTTTTGTAAGGAGAAGTAAATGGTTAGTTCTACAATTAAATTAGAGCTGCTCAATCCACGCGGCGAAATTGAATCTCCGCCCGTGTATTCCCCGTCTCCCCGGGTCTCTGATTTGCAGGGAAAGCGAATCGGCCTGTATTCCAACGGGAAACAGGGAATGGACAACTT
>CAZJQF010000154.1:0-2863 GCA_964547925.1 uncultured Dehalococcoidales bacterium | reverse complement strand
CCGGGTCGGGTTTGGTCTGCTTCACATCATCGAAGCCGATAATGGCCGAAAACAGATGCCGCACTTTTGCCTTTTCCAGTTCTAAAATCGCGCCGGCAGGGTGGCCTTCGAATTTAAAATCCCGGCTCTTTTGCGTCACGACTCCGAGTTTTACGCCGTCCGCACGCAATTTTTCCAATAACGGTCTGACGCCGGGGAATACATTTACCACAGTATGTTCTCCGGTCCAATATATGCGGCGGTACAAGAGAAAGAGTTCGTCCAATCTGTCTGACGGGACACCACACAGGCTAAGGAATTTTCCGATTTCGACACCGCGGTATTGCTGTAGTAAATTTTTTGCATTGAGGTTCGTCAGTCCGGCGTACTCGAAAACATGCTTCAAAGTCTCGACGCGTACCGGGAAAGATTCGAGCAGCGTATCATCCATATCGAATAACACGGTGGTAATAGGTTCGGATAAGTAATACTTATGCATTCCATTCATTTTATCTGTTGCCCTTTATCATAACGAAGATAAGCTGAAGTGTAAAGGAAGCAGGAGTTGAAAATATTATCCGTTAGTTTTATAATATCCCCCTAGGGGGGATGTTATGAGTAAAGAACATATTCACCAGCATACGAGAGCCGTCATTAACCGTCTTTCGCGAATCGAAGGGCATATTCGGGCAATTAAGAACATGGTTGAAGATGAGCGTCCTTGTCCTGAGATATTGATACAACTAGCAGCCGTCAGGTCCGCCGTTACGAATGCTTCCAGATTAGTTTTAGAAGACCACATGGAATCGTGTCTGTATAAAGCTACCGGTGCGAGCGCTCCGGAAAAGGAATGGGTAAATTTAAAGGAAGCCCTTAGTAAATACGTAATTTAAATACGTAGATATAAAGAAGGAAATATTGTAACTGTGTTTAATTCAACACTCATCGGAGTGGTAATAATCGGTTTATTGCATGGGCTCGAACCCGGCCATGGCTGGCCGGTGGCGATGTTGTATTCCGTCCGGAAAAGAAATCCCACTCTCAGTGCCATTCTGATTTCAAGCGTAATAGGCATGGGGCATTTAGTCTCATCCATAGCGGTGGTTATTGCGTATGTTTTGTTGAGTAGTTGGTTGGATTTCGATGCTCCCTGGTTAAAGTATGTCGCGGCGGGAGTCCTGGTATTACTGGCTGTTAAGCTTTGGTTTGAAAAGTCCGATGGAATGGAAAAACAGCACGGCCATATTCATGAAAACAGCCCGGAGATTGAACACGAACATGAGCACGAACATCCGGACAAAGGTCGGCATAGTCACCTCCATAAGCACTCACTGGGTGTTTCTTTAAGCCTTTGGGGGCTGGCCACATTTGCTTTTATTCTCGGCTTTGCTCACGAGGAAGAGTTTGCTTTACTGGCGCTGGTAGCCAGTGGCATCAGTGCCTGGGTCCTGATGATTTCATACGGTGTGGCAGTATTGTCAGGCCTGATTGTCGTAACAGTGGCATCCGTTAAAATATATAAATTATTGCAACCTAAACTAATACGTTATGAAAAATATGTTCCTAAGGCAAGTGCCGGTCTGCTTGTCATAATGGCTATTTTGATTTGTTTCTGGTAGCAAGTGGTTTATTGGAATTCAGGATTCGTTGTACATATTAAAATCTGCGTACTTCAGGAGGTATATTCAGATGGGAGAAGTAAACACGCTTCAAAATAATCGTCCGGTTAAAAAACAAGAGGGACAGATGGGCAATTGGGCCCGCTATTACGATTTTATTATGGTGTTGATGACATTCGGCAGAGAAAAAAAGCTACGGCAGATGGAAATAAGCCGGGCTCAGATCAAACCGGGGGATAAGGTTCTGGAAATAGGCAGCGGTACCGGTACTTTATCAATAGCCGCAGAAGCGCAAGTCGGAGCATCCGGTGAGGTTTATGGCATCGATATTGCCCCCGAAATGGTTGAAGTAGCAAGTAGGAAAGCAGCCAAGCAAGGTGTCGGCGTGAATTTCCAGACGGGAAGTATCGCCGGCATTCCTTTTCCGGATAGTCGGTTTGACGTAGTAATGTGCAGCTTTATGATATTCCATATGCCCGAGGATGTCAGAATGAAAGGATTTAAAGAAATATTCCGTGTTCTTAAGTCGGGCGGACATCTGGTAATAATAGATAGTGCTTCAAAAGATAAACGTTATGATGTCCGTGAACTTGCTCCCGTATTAAAAGCTAACCTCTTTACGGATATAGAGATTGAAGGAATTGATTTTAAGCCCGTACGGGGATGGGTTTTAAGGGGGAAAGCAACGAAGAAATGAAACATTAGATTTACCTGCTTATTGATAGAACCGGAAATTAGTTTTACTGTTTAGGCACAACAAAACAGCTTGGAGGTGTGCGATGACAGTCTACGCAACTCTGATACGGATGACGGCGGAAGAAATCACCGGTATGACGAATGCCCAGAAGGCTTTGAACGATGCCTTCCGGGTCGGGTTTGGTCTGTTTTACATCGTCGAATCCGATAACAGCCGAAAATAGATGCAGCACGCCCACTTTTTCCAGTTCGATAATCGCGCCGGCAGGGTGCCCTTCGAACTTAAATCCCGGCTCTTATGCGTCACGACACCGAGTTTTACGCCGTCCGTATGCAGTTTCTCTTTCATCATCTTTGTTTTCTCTTAGTTTATTACTATCGACTTTAAATATCCAGAAAGTCATTCCTCACTAACCCGGCTGCTTCGACAATACTCCTCAACTTGAACTATATAGGGACTGATAGGGTTATTCTTAACGGTATGCTATACTTAAATTGGGGCTGTTGCGGAAAAAATTCCGGCATATTATACTAACAACGATTAGAAAGTCCGTTATGGAAAGGTCGAT
>CAZJQF010000153.1:0-2896 GCA_964547925.1 uncultured Dehalococcoidales bacterium | reverse complement strand
CGGCGGCATAGGCCACGGCCAGGGAAACACCCAGAATGGCGTTAGCTCCCAGCCTCGATTTATTCGGAGTGCCATCCAGTTCGATTAACTTATGGTCGAGTTCAGCCTGATTTGTGGCGGAAAAGCCGGATACCGCCTTAGCGATTTCTTTATTTACGTTATTTATTGCTTTAAGAACCCCTAGCCCTTTATAACGTTTGGCATCGCCGTCCCGGAGTTCGACAGCCTCATGTTTTCCGGTGCTCGCTCCCGAAGGCACCGCCGCACGACCGAGCGTGCCGTCAGACAACAATGCGTCGGCTTCGAGTGTGGGGTTCCCTCTGGAGTCTAGAATTTCACGGGCGGTAACTCTTTTAATTGTCAGCACTGTTTTCTCCCTGTTTACAGTATTAAATTTAAAGCGGTATTTACAGCTTCTGCCGGACTATTTGCCGGAATAATCTGATTATCCGGACTTCCGTTTTTGGCCAGCTGCCATGTTTGTAGCCCGATAACGGGAATACGGTTTTGTAGGGCATGGCCGATTTCGGATAGCGTACCGTAAGCCCCGCCGATAGCGATAACTGCCTGCGCAGACTTAACGACAATAACGTTACGGGCGTGTCCCAATCCGGTAACGACGGGAATTTGTATGTAAGGATTTGCAGCAAAGCGGCTGTCACCCGGTAAAATGCCTATTGTAGTGCCTCCGGCTATAACTGCTCCTTTACAGGCGGCTTCCATAACCCCGCCGAGTCCGCCGCAGACCAGAACAGCACCGCGTTTGGCGATTTCCTGACCGACTGCTTCCGCTAACTCAGCTTCTTCTTTAGTAGCTTGTCCGCTGCCGATAACGGCGATAAACTTCCGGTTTGTCATTTTAGCACCCGCAAAATTATAACATCTGGATGAGGTTACATCAAAGATGTTACCGGGTTGTAATTGTTTTTTATTAGTGTTATCTTGGGTTTATCGGGGATAATTCAGGCGGTCAGAAATGAAAAATAAAAAATTACTTTGTATCATCCCGGTTGTCGTATGTTTATTAGTACTGTTACTTCCGGCGGCAGCTTCGGCACAGGTCGGCAAAGATAGCCTGATTTTAAACTACGCCTCCGGCGGCTTTAATAATGAAATCGAACCCGGGGAAGCGGTGAAAGTTTATATTGAAGCTTCTAATGATAGTGATTTAGCGACTAATAACATAATCTTTTCCGCTGAACCTCCTGAAGGTTGGGTAATAGAGTTTAATCCGCAAAGTATCAATACTCTCGCTGCCAATAGTCTTCAAACGGTAGAGGTAACGGTGACAGCCCCGCAAAACGCCCATAAGGGGGATTACTCGGTTACGATTGTAGCTAATTCAAGTGTCGGGCAGCGGGTAATGGGTATCTATTTTTGGGTAGCCAAAGGCACCAGTATCTGGATATGGGTGGGTGGGGCTCTTGGGTTGGCGCTTATTATCGTCTTTTTCTTTATTTACCGTCGTTTTACTAAAGAATAAATATCTTCTGAACAGGGAGGTTGTATGATTCAGCGGGTTCACGAACATATTATCGGCGAGCTAAATACAAATACGAAAACAGATACGATATTTGTTTTAACAGCTATCATTTTAAACTTGATAGGACTGGGCGTTAATTCCGGATTGGCCGGCAGCCAGGATAATACGACCGCTACTATAGTAATGGTTACGTTTGTTGTTCTCATTATCGTAGTAAATTTGGTGGCGGAAATCGGCTTGATACGGGGACGGCAGATGAGGCGCAAACTGTTAAACGGACTGTTAAAAATGTATAAAGACCAGGGCGTCGAGGGATATTACGACACTTCCTTACTCGGCGACTATAAGACTAGATATAACCTGTTCATGCTGACGGTATTGGTAACCGGAGTTATCGCCATCGTGATTCCATGGATTATCAGGTAACTTAATACAGCTGCGGTTAGCATATATATTTAGACTCAGTTTGGCACGAAATCGATGTGAAGATATATCCGTAAGTCATCGATTATCGTTTTGACTTAACTTCGAATTTATTGGTATGCTATTTAATGTTTAGATTACTTTAACAATTAAGGGGAGAGAAGATGTTTGTTGTCGGAGAAAAAATCAACGGTACCCGTAAATCGGTAGCTAAAGCGATTGCCGAACGTGATGCCGCTTTTATTAAGGACCTTGCCCTGAAACAGGTAGAGGGCGGTGTAACCTGGCTGGATGTGAACGCCGGCGTAAGCCCGGATAAAGAAAACGAAGCCTTAATCTGGCTTATCGATACGGTTCAGTCGGCTACGGATACAACTCTGTGTCTGGATAGTGCTAATCCGGCCGCCCTGGTTGCGGCATTCGGACACGTTAAAAAGACTCCGATGATTAACTCTATCTCCGGTGAAACTAAAAAGCTGGAAGGCATTTTGCCTCTGGTAAGTAAAAATAAATGTCCGGTTATTGCTCAGGCTCTCGACGACGCCGGCATTCCGAAAGATGTTGCCAGCCGTATGGCGATTATCCGCCGCATAATAGGGGAAACCCGCAAAGCCGGCATTGTCGATAAAGATGTCTATATCGACCCCTTGATTATGTCTCTGGCGACTAATACCCAGGCAGGACTTATCGCTTTGGATACGATTAAAACAATACGTAAGGATTTTCCTGAGACTCACATTATGCCGGCGTTAAGCAACGTATCCTTCGGTATGCCGGCGCGTACAATCATAAATCAGTCGTTTTTAGCACTGGCGGTTGAGGCCGGAATGGATTGTGCCATTCTTGACCCCACGGATAAAGGTTTACGCTCGGCGATTATGGCTGTTGAAGTTGTCCTGGGACGTGACAGGTACTGTCTGAATTTCAGCCGGGCTTTCCGTGCCGGACGGTTATCGGTAGAACCGAAGACAACCTAATTTTATTAATATT
>CAZJQF010000152.1:0-2940 GCA_964547925.1 uncultured Dehalococcoidales bacterium | reverse complement strand
AGGACCAAATATTCCTGTTGAATATCGTGCCGGTACAGGACGCTGATTACGTCAATATTTATGCCGTCAATATTACCGACCTGAAAAATACCGAGGTAAAATTAAGAAACAGCGAAGCTTTCCTGAATGATGTTATCGACCGGACCCCCAGTGCTCTCTGGATTTCCGATAATAAGGGCACCGTCATCAGAATGAATCAGGCATTACGGGACCTACTCCAATTAACCGACGAACAGGTAGTAGGTAAGTATAACGTATTCAAAGACGAACAGGTGAAAGCACAGGGCCTTCTTCCTTTAATCGAAAGTGTCTTCGAAGAAGGCAAAACCGTAAATTTCGTAATTAATTATCATACTGAGAAAGAAAAGCAATTTCCCGGTATGACCAAACCGACGCACCGGATAATCGATATCGTAATGTCGCCGGTGAAAGATGAAAAAGGCCGGATATTGAACGTAATTTGCCAGGAAAAGGATATCACGGAACAGGAAAAGGCTAAAGAAGCCTTACGGGAATCCGAGGAAAAATACCGCTCTCTCTTTGAAAACAGTTCCGACGCCATTTTACTCACGATACCTAATGGAGAAATTTTATCAGCTAATCCGGCCGCCGAACGTATTTTCGGGCGCTCGGAAGAGGAAATATGCCGGATCGGCCGAAACGGAATCATCGATACTACGGACCCGCGTCTGCCGGAAGCCTTAAAAAGACGCGAGCTTACCGGCAAATTTGAAGGAGAGCTGACCTTTCTCCGGAAAGACGGCCGTAAATTCCCGGCTGAACTCACTTCCAGTATCTATACCGACAGCCAGGGCAACCGGAGAACTGTAATGGTTATCCGGGATATCAGCGAACGAAAACTAATAGAAGAGAAACTTATTCAGAGTGAGATAACGCATCGTACCCTGTTTGAAACGATGGCTCAGGGTGTGGTGTATCAGGATGCCGCCGGCATGATAACGTCGGCTAACCCTGCAGCCGAACGCATTCTCGGTCTCACCCTGGACCAGATGCTGGGCAGAACCTCCGTAGACCCGCGCTGGAGGGCTATTCACGAAGACGGGTCTGATTTTCCCGGGGAGAACCATCCTGCTATGGCGGCATTAAAAACCGGCCAACCTGTAATCAATGTAATCATGGGTGTCTTTCACCCGCAGGATGAAATGTACCATTGGATACATATTAATGCCATTCCGCAGTTCCATCAGGGAGAAAACCAGCCGTATCAGGTCTATACCACTTTTGAGGATATCACCGAGCGTAAAAAAAACGTAGAAAAGCTAACGGAAAGCGAGACGCGTTTCAGGGAATTATTCGATAATATCGAGACCTGCGTCGCCGTTTATGAGGCCGTTGATAACGGCAATAATTTCCTTATCACAAATTTCAACCAGGCCGCGGAAAGAGCGGAAAAAGTAACAAAACAAGATATAATTGGGAAACCGGTTACCGATGTTTTCCCCGGTGTAAAAGAATTCGGGATTTTCGAGGCAATGCAAAGGGTGTGGCGGACGGGAAAACCGGAAAACCTGCCCCTGTCTTTCTACAAAGACCGGCGGATTACCGGCTGGCGGGAGAACTACATTTACAAATTACCCTCCGGGACGATTGTCGCCTCTTATGAAGATGTAACCGCGCGCAAGCAGGCAGAACAAGCATTACTCGAGAGTGAATCCAAATATCATAACCTGGTCGAACGCGCGAATGACAGCATCTGTATCATTCAGGATGGGAAGATTGTCTACGCCAACCAGAGTCTCGCTCAAATCTGGGGCGGCAGCATAGAAGAACTGACCGGGAAAGAGTTTCTGGATTTTGTGCACCCGGACAGCTTCGAGACGGTAAAAACCAACTATCAGCTGCGTATGGCGGGCAAGGAAATACCTTCGATATATGAAGTATTTATGCGGGATAAATCCGGGAAAAAACTCACCGTCGAACTGAATGCCGGAATCATTACCTATCAGGAAAAACCCGCTGATATGGTCATTATACGTGATATTACCGGACGTAAAGAGGCCGAACAAAAGCTGGCCGATAGTGAACGCACCCTGCGGGCCGCCCAGGCATTAGGCAAAATCGGCAGCTGGGTAACTGACATTGTAACCGGACAAGTAACCTGGTCCGAAGAGTTATACGAGTTATACGAACGGGATAAAACACTGGGACCGCTAAGTACGGAGGAAATGGATTCTTTTTTCTCACCGGAAGATAATATAAGAACGAAAGAAGCCGTGCAGCTCGCCATTGAAACCGGTCAGGTGTTCCGGGCCGATGGAAAAGCAATCTTACCCAACGGGAAAACGGTATATCAACATATCGCTTTCACCCCGCTTAAAGATGAAAACGGTAAAATAACCAAATTCATGGGTATCGTTCAAGATATTACCGAACGGAAACTCGCTGAAGAACAGGTCATATTTCAAGCTCAATTGCTCGATAACGCCACCGAATTTATCCATGTTACCGATTATGACGGCAATTTCTTGTATGTTAATAAAGCCGGTTATGAAAAGGGCGGTTTTTCTCACGAGGAACTTTCCGGAGCGGTAATGCCTCCCGCAGAGCTTAATTACCTCAGAACAAAAAAAGAGGAACTCCTGCAAAAAGGAGAAATAACCTATGAGTCCGTGTTGTATCCTAAAAGCGGCGGGGAGATACCGGTTGAAATCCGCGCCTCGGCGATTAAAATAAACGGTCATGACTATATCCTGAGTGTCTGCCGCGATATTACCGAGCGCAAACTGGCCGAGGAACAGATAAGATTACAGGCCCAGCTGCTGGATAGCTCTATCGACGCCGTTTTTGTCCATGACTTGGAAAACCGGGTTATTTATGTCAATGAAGCTGTCTTACAGCTATACGGCTACTCTAGGGAGGAATTGCTTAACCGGAATATAAGTATGCTGGTAGCCGCAGAAAAACTGGAAAGCGTACCCG
>CAZJQF010000151.1:0-2940 GCA_964547925.1 uncultured Dehalococcoidales bacterium | reverse complement strand
AGGACCAAATATTCCTGTTGAATATCGTGCCGGTACAGGACGCTGATTACGTCAACATTTATGCTGTCGATATTTCCGGATTGAAAAATGCTGAAGAAAAGTTAAAAAACAGCGAAGCCTTTTTAAATGACATTATTGACCAAACACCCAATGCCCTCTGTATTTCCGATAATAAAGGCAATATCATCAGAATGAATCAGGCATTACGAGACCTCATGCAATTAACCGATGAACAGGTTATTGGTAAATACAACGTATTCAAAGACGAGCAGGTGAGAGAGCAGGGTCTTCTTCCTTTAGTAGAAAGTGTCTTTAAAGAATGCAAGTTAGTAAATTGTACAATTGATTATCACACGGAAAAAGAATTGCAGTTATCCGAAACCACAAAGGCAACGCACCGCTTAATCGATATCACAGTGTCACCGGTTAAAGACCACCGTGGACGGATTCTGAATGTTATCTGTATGATAAAGGACATCACGGAACAGGAACTGGCCAAAGCTGCCTTACGTGAATCCGAAGAAAAATATCGTTCGCTTATCGAAAATATGGCCGGTGCAGTCTTACTTACGATACCGAATGGAGAAATATTATCGGCTAATCCGGCCGCAGAGAGCATGTTCGGATGCTCTGGAGCAGAGATATGCCGGGTCGGCCGAAACGGCATCATCGATGTCACCGACCCCCGTTTGGCCGATGCCTTAAAAAGACGAGACGTTACCGGTAAATTCGAAGGTGAACTGACCTTTATCCGGAAAGACGGGAGTAAATTCCCGGGTGAAATCACCTCCATCGTATTCACTGATAGCCAGGGTAATAAAAGAACTAGTATGATTATCCGGGATATCAGTGAACGAAAACTGATAGAAGAAAAACTTTTACAGAGTGAGTCAAGGCACCGTACCTTGTTTGAAACGATGGCTCAGGGTGTAGTCTATCAGGATGCCGCCGGCATGATAACGTCAGCTAACCCCGCCGCAGAACGCATTCTTGGTCTCACCCTGGACCAGATGCTGGGCAGAACATCCGTAGACCCGCACTGGAGAGCTATCCGCGAAGACGGGTCTGATTTTCCCGGGGAGACCCACCCTGCCATGGTGGCATTAAAAACCGGCCAACCCGTAAGCAATGTAGTCATGGGCGTCTTTCATCCGCAGGATGAAATGTACCATTGGATACTGATTAATGCCGTTCCGCAGTTCCACCGGGGAGAAAAACAGCCGTATCAGGTCTATACTACTTTCGAGGATATCACCGAGCGGAAAAAAACCGAGGAAAAGCTAACGGAAAGCGAAAACCGCTTAAGGGAATTATTCGATAATATCGAGACCTGCGTCGCCGTTTATGAACCGGTTGAAAACGGGGACAATTTTATCATTAAAGATTTTAATAAAGCCGCCGAAAAGGTAGAAAAAGTTAAAAAACAGGATATTATCGGAAAACTGATTACCGATGTTTTCCCCGGAGTTAAAGATTTCGGTATTTTCGCCGCACTGCAAAGGGTATGGCAGACGGGAAAACCGGAACGCCTGCCCGTGTCTTTCTACAAAGACCGGCGGATTACCGGCTGGCGGGAGAACTACATTTACAAATTACCTTCCGGGACGATTGTCGCCTCTTATGAAGATGTAACCGAACGCAAGCAGGCAGAACAGGCATTAAAGGAAAGCGAATCCAAGTATCATAACCTGGTCGAACGTGCGAATGACAGCATCTGTATCATACAGGATGGGAGGATTGTCTACGCCAACCAGAGTCTCGCTCAAATCTGGGGCGGCAGCATGGAAGAACTGACCGGGAAAGAGTTTCTGGATTTTGTGCACCCGGACAGTTGCGAGACGGTACAAAATAACTATAAACTGCGGATGGCAGGCAAGGAAATACCTTCGATATATGAAGTATTTATGAGGGATAAATCCGGGAAAAAACTCACCGTCGAACTGAATGCCGGAATCATTACCTATCAGGAAAAACCCGCCAATATGGTAATTATCCGTGATATTACCGCACGTAAAGAGGCAGAGCAAAAGCTGGCCGATAGCGAACGCACGCTGCGAGCCGCCCAGTCTTTAGGTAAAATCGGCAGCTGGGATACCGACGTTGTAACCGGGCAGATAACCTGGTCCGATGAATTATATGAAATATTCGAGAGAGATAAAACCCTAGGCCCGCCCTCTACGGAGGAAATGGATTCGTTTTATAGTCCGGAAGATAATGCCACACTGAAAGAAGCCATACAACTCGCCCTCGAGACCAGTCAGGTATTCCGCATCGATTTAACCGCAAACCTCCCGAACGGGAAAACGGTATTCCAGCATATTGCCGTCAGCCCGGTAAACGATGAAAACGGTAAAACATATAAATTCCTGGGTGTCATTCAGGACATTACCGAACGGAAACTCGCCGAGGAACAGATCGCTTTCCAGGCCCAATTACTTGATAACGCCACTGAATTAATCCATGTTACCGATTATGACGGCAATTTCTTGTACGTAAATAAAGCCGGTTATAAAACAGGCGGTTTTTCCCCCGAGGTACTTTACGAGGCAAAATTGCCCCCCGCAGAGCTTAATTACCTCAGAGCAAAAAAAGAGGAGCTCCTGCAAAAAGGCGAAATAACTTATGAGTCCGTGTTGTATCCCAAAAACGGCGGTAATGTACCGGTTGAAATCCGTGCCTCGGCGATTAAGATAAACGGCCGCGACTATATACTGAGCGCCTGCCGTGATATAACGAAACGTAAAATGTCTGAGGAACAGGTCCGGTTACAGGCCCAGCTCCTGGACAACTCTATCGACGCTGTATTTGTTCATGACTTGGAAAACCGGGTTATTTATGTTAATGAAGCTGTTGTACAACTCTACGGTTACTCACGTGACGAATTACTTAACCGGAATATAAGTATGCTGGTAGCCGCAGAAAAACTGGAAAGCGTACCCG
>CAZJQF010000150.1:0-2954 GCA_964547925.1 uncultured Dehalococcoidales bacterium | reverse complement strand
ATGAGACTGAGATAAGACAACGATGGGTAGTGCGGATATAATTCAAAGTGTATTAAACGGCCTGACTCTCAGTGCGATATACATACTGGTATCTCTGGGTCTGACTTTAATACTCAGTATAATGAATATCGTGCAGATGGCACACGGCGAAATCTATATGCTGGGTGCCTACCTTGTTTACCTTTTCTTTTCCATATTGGGTTTGAATTTTTATGCTTCACTTGTACTTTCAGTTCTGTTAGTAGGCGGATTCGGGATCATAATGCAGCGGTATTTATTTAAACGCTACGTGGGTGACCCTGAGCGCGCCATGATTATTGCCGTTGGGTTAATGCTGGCTTTGCAAAACGTGGTCGTATTTGCCTTCGGCGGTAGTGCCAAAGGTTATGCAACCCCGTTTACCGGTATGATTAACGTGTTCGGTGCCGGATTATCCGTGGAACGGTTGGTAATTATCGTTGTCGGCCTGGTTCTGGTTATCGGTTTGTTTATGTTTGTCAGGTATACCAGACAGGGACAGGCGATGCTGGCTATTTCACAGGAAAAAGAAGGGGCTGCGATACAGGGGATTAATATCAACCGGATTTCAGCATTAGCGATGTTTTTAGGGTCGGCATTGGCTGCGGTAGCCGGGGGGTTGGTGGGAGGTCTTTTCAGCCTGCTGCCGGCCATGGGCAGTTTTGCCCTGATGAAGGGAATTGCGGTGATTGTTTTGGGTGGTCTGGGCAGTATCCCCGGTGTTGTTGTCGGAGGTGTCTTCCTCGGGCTTATAGATGGAATTGTGCCGATGTTCTCGACTACATATGTCGCGGGACTGATAGGATACGGGGCTCTCATTATTATCTTATTCTTCCGCCCTAAAGGTATCTGGGGGCATGAATCATGAGCAAAAATAACATCAGCTATTTAGTATACGGTTTAGTTGTACTGGTTTTGGTACTTATACCGGTATTTTCCCCGGGCGTGTATTTTTTACATGTATTCATTATGATGATGATGTATATCGTACTCGCCTGCAGCCTGCGTCTGATTAATCTAACCGGGCAATTGTCGCTGGCTCACGCGGGCATGTTGTTACTCGGCTCTTATACCGCGGCGTTACTGGTAATGAAGGCCGGCTTTTCATCCTGGTTAGCGTTACTGTTATCGGGTTTCGTTGCGGCGATTATCGCGACTTTTCTGTGCAGCGCTTTCGTCAAGTTAAAAGGTATTTACTTTACGATGGTAACCATCTTTGCCGGGTTCATTATTTCTTATGTAATTTATCAATGGTCCGGTTTAACGAACGGTGCCAGCGGCATTTTCAATATTCCGCGTCCCGATTCGATAGTTATTCCCGGGCTTTTCAGTATAGTGTTTAATACAAGAATATCCTTCTACTACATGATTTTAGTCTTGATGCTGATATCTCTGGTTATCATGTGGTTTATCGAATTTTCCCGCATAGGGAGGACCTTCCGCGCCATTCAGCAAAGCGATAGTCTTTCCGCCAGCGTCGGAATTAATGTAACGGCATATAAAGTGGCTGCCTTCGCCATCGGTTGTTTCTTTTCCGGGGTGATGGGCGGGTTTTACAGCCAGTATATAAATACCGTCGACCCGGTTACTTTCGGCTTTACCTTTGTAATTTACACTCTGATTTATATGCAGGTCGGCGGCAGAGGGAAATTCATCGGCCCGATAATCGGGACGGTCGTGCTGGTTCTGTTACCGGAAGTAGCCCGTCCGCTTAAGAATTATTTACCATTCTTATTCGCTTTAATATTGATTTCAGTTATTTTCTTTATGCCGGAGGGCTTAGTGGGATTGCCGCGCAGGATTATGAATTTTTACCGGAAAGTTACTGCACAAAAAGGTTCTAAGGTCTAAATAGAGATGTTACAGATAGAAGGGTTAACGAAGAATTTCGGCGGACTGGCGGCAGTTAGTCAGGTTGATATGGGTTTGCAGAAGGGTGAACTGGTAGGGTTAATCGGTCCTAACGGAGCCGGTAAAACTACCTTTTTCAATCTGGTGACAGGATATATACGCCCGACAAAAGGACGGGTCACCTTCGAGGGTAAGAATATTACCGGCAAAAGTACGAATAAAATAGCCGGTAGGGGCCTTGTACGTACTTTCCAGGGTAATAACATTTTTCCGGATTTTACCGTACTGGAAAATCTGGTGCTGGCCTGTCATTTGAAACCGGGGGTTACGTTTTGGGAAACGTTTTTCAGGACCAGGGCAGGCAAGCGCAAGGACAACCTGATATTAGAAAGGTCAAAAAATATTCTGGAAACCGTGGGGATGCAGGATATGGCCGGCCTTCCGGCAGGTGCATTGGCCCACGGATATAAAAGAAAATTAGGCATTGCGATTGCACTGGCGTGTGAACCGAAGCTGCTGATGCTGGATGAGCCGCTTTCGGGTATGAATACCGGGGAGGTGGATGAGGCTGTCGACCTTATCCGCAGAATCTGGCAGGGAGGGCTGTCCATTCTGCTGATTGAACACAATATGCGGGCGGCTATGAGCCTGTGCCAGAGACTCGTTGTATTGAACTTCGGGAAAAAGATTGCCGAGGGGACGCCGGATGAGATAAAAGCCAACCCCGAGGTAATAAAAGCTTATCTGGGAACGGGAAATAACAATGTTGCTTAAACTGGACAATGTATCGGTACGTTATGGAGATGCTGTTGCCCTGACGGATATCAGTATCACTCAGGAAGAAGGCAGCGTCGTGAGTCTCATCGGCGCCAATGGGGCCGGTAAAAGCACTCTTTTAAAGGCTATCTCAGGGCTGGTTAAAATATACTCGGGAGAAATTCAGTTCCTGGGGAATAAAATCAACGGTTTACCTATCGATAAAATCATCGGGATGGGTATCGGATATGTTCCGGAAGGCAGAAAATTATTTCCTTATATGAGCGTGCTTTCCAATCTGAAACTGGGCGCTTATCTGCAAAAGGATA
>CAZJQF010000149.1:0-3117 GCA_964547925.1 uncultured Dehalococcoidales bacterium | reverse complement strand
GGTAAATGGACGCCGTCCCAGATTGCTAAAATAATGTTCCGGTCGAAACACAGCCTTACCAAGCTTATCGATGCTCTGGAACAACAGGGGTTGGTGGTGAGAGACGATTCGGCTAAAGACAGGAGAGTGACATATATCAAGATTACCTCTGCTGGGCTGGATTTTGTCGCCGGTAAGGTTGATATTGCGAAAAAATTCACCGATAGAATTGTAAGTTGTCTGAGCGAGAGTGAGCGTAAAACTTTCCTCGCTTACTGTGATAAACTCCGGAAAAAAATGGCGGAAGATTTAAAACAAGTCAAGGTTGAATAATCTGAGAAAAGGACGGTCGGTATGCATAAAATAAAAGGTGTCGATCACGTAGGTATCGGGGTTAAAGATTTTACCGGAATGAAGTCGTTTTACCGGGATATTCTGGGATTCACCAGAATATTCGGGGAAATGCCGGAGGAAGACCATCCGCCGATTCAGCCTCTAATACGAACCGCGCCGGCTCTTCATTCCGCGATACAAATCCAGCAGGAAGCCGGGGGGTTAGCGGTGGCTCTGTTTCACGCCGTCAAACCGGTTCCCAGACCTATACGGAAAGATTTCCGATACGGTGATATCGGCATAAATAAAACCACGATTGCCGTATCCGGTATCGAGGAATTTTATAAAAATCTCCAGGGGAAAATAAAATTTTGCACGAAACCGAAAAGTATAAAAATTCCCGGATGGGGCGACTATAATTTTGTTTATGCCAAAGACCCGGAAGGAAATCTCATCGAATTTGTTTCGGGTCCAAAATTCGAAACACAAGGCCAATTCGGCGGCGTCCGCTGGATAGGCATCAGCGTTACCGAACTCGAAAGGTCACGGGAATTCTACCAGCGGCATTTGGGCTTCGACCAGGTGCTTATCGAGACTCATGAATTGTTTTCGGGGGCTGTCGATGAGTTAACCGGGTTTAAAACAAAAGTCCGCTCCTGTGTTATTTCAAACGGCACAGCAAACGGGGCAGTAGAACTTATCGAGTTAGTACAGCCTAGAGGACGGTCGATTCCGTTCGGGGTGAACTGGGGGGATTGGGGCTACTTACAGCTTTGTCTTCTCGGCACTAATATTAAGGACACCGAAGTTTATTATACCGAAGCGGATATGGATTTTATGCTCAAGCCCCAGGCAATAGACGACCCTGAGCATGCCGGCCTGGCGTTTTTGTATGTCAGGGACCCGGACGGCATTCCGGTCGAGACGATGACACTGCCCGGATAAAACGCCGAGTTTAAATAAAATACTTAGCGACTGAATAGCGGGGGTAAAATATGAGATTAAAGGATAGAGTGGCTATCGTTACCGGCGGCGGGTCGGGTATCGGAAAGGCGATTGCCGTTTCGCTGGCGAATGAGGGTGCCAAAGTTGTTATCACTGCCCGGCAAGTAGACAGATTAAACAAAATGGTGGAAGAAATCCGGGCGGCCGGGCATGAAGCACGGGCTATTCAGACAGACATATCGGATAGCGAGCAGGTAAAGAAGATGGTGCAGTTTGCTGTTGCCAATTACGGCACAGTGGATATTCTGGTGAATAACGCGGCGGCTATCGGGAATATAAACATACCGATTTCAGAAATGAGCCTGGACGAATGGCAAAAATCCATCGCCACGAATTTAACCGGCACCATGTTATGCTCCCGGGAAGTCCTTAAAATAATGATGCCCCGAAAAAGCGGCAGTATCATCAACATCAGCAGTGTGGCAGGGTTATTCGGTCTGGTCAATGAAAGCCCGTACGCCGTGACTAAATCCGGAATTTTAGGGTTCACCACGACAATGGCTCTTGAAGCCGGTCCCTATAACATACGGGTCAACTGTATCAGCCCCGGGGCTACGCTTACGGACGAGTTTGCCGCAGTATTGAAACAAACGGCGGAAAAACAGGGCATCTCTTTCGAAAAGGTCGCTGAGAAAATGGGCTCCTATAATTCGCTCAAAAGAATGGTAAAGCCGTCGGAAATCGGCAGTTGTGTTGCCTTTTTAGCTTCCGAAGACGCGAGTGCCGTAACCGGCCAGAATCTCGTGGTAAGCTGCGGCTTTCACATCACCGACCCTGTCGATGACCTCGTAATGTAAGGTTAATATTAAGCCTACCGGGTAGGATTTACCTTTGAAGCAGGTTTGATTAGCTCTTGCCGGCTAATTTCTGCTTGACCTGTTCGGCTTCTTTCACGATGTCTTGAATTACATCGGCGGCACTTTTAATTTCTTTAATCAGACCCGCACCGGCGCCGACCGGGAAGATAGCGGATTCCCAGTCCCCGGTTATCCAGGGGCGGTCTGCATGACGATGTAATCGGTCTTTATCTTCAGGGGTGCTTACGCCCCCCATTTCCAGTTTGAAATAGGTCTCGACTAACGGGGTCTTAAAGCCTCTGCAGAGGGCTACTATTCCGCCGACGGCCATAGTGCTGTTGTCTTTAGCATCGACGATAGCCTGCTTGTAGGACTGATGAGCCGGACATTCGTTAGTGGCAATAAATCTGGTACCCATAAAAATACCCTCAGCCCCCAGAGCCATAGCAGCAACCATTCCTCTGCCGTCGACGATACCGCCTCCGGCGACCACCGGTATCTTAATAGCGTCGGCTATTTGCGGAATCAATGCCATCGTTGGGATACGGTCCTCTCCAACGTGACCTCCGCCTTCGAAACCGACAGCAATGAAAGCATCTACCCCGGCTTGTTCGGCCTTTTTAGCCGCTTCGACATTATTGGCGGCTAATGCCCGGTGAAATACTTTTATCCCGGCTGATTTGAGTTGTTTGATATATCTATCCGGCCGGTCTCCGCAGGTAACGGCAAAAGCGATGCCTTCCTCCAGAACTACCTTTAAACACCGGTCGCTGAAAGCAACGTCGCGGTCGAACACCATTATATTAACACCGAAAGGTTTATCGGTGAGTGTTTTAGCGAGTCTTATCTGGCTGCGTAAACGCTCTCCGGTTTCTATAATATCCGTAGTAACGGTTTTAGCTCCGGCATTAGGGCCCATAACCCCGATACCGCCGGCATTGGAAACAGCCGCGGCTAAAGTCGCATCGCTTATCCAGGACATAGGTCCCTGAATTATGGGATA
>CAZJQF010000148.1:0-3155 GCA_964547925.1 uncultured Dehalococcoidales bacterium | reverse complement strand
GAAATACCTGCTGCTCGGCGCGGTGGCCTCCGCGGTGCTGCTATACGGTATGGCGATGGTTTATGGTTTTACCGGCGAAACGCAGCTCGGTGCTATCGCTCATGTTTTAAGAGGAATGTCCGGGGCGGAAATCATGACTAATCCGGCCCTGTTGCTCGGAATCGTCATGCTAATAGCTGGTTTCGGCTTCAAGATTGCCGCCGTGCCGTTCCAGTTGTGGGTGCCGGATGTTTACGAGGGTGCCCCGACCACGATAACCGCCTTCTTATCCGTCGGCAGTAAAGCGGCCGGTTTTGCCGTAATAATGAGGGTATTTTCTACTGCCTTCGGCTCAAATGCCCTCAGCAGCGACTGGGGTATGATTTTTGCGGTGCTGGCCGTTATCAGTATGTTTGTCGGCAACGTGGCCGCCATACCGCAAAATAATATTAAAAGAATGCTCGGGTACTCCAGCATTGCTCAGGCCGGTTACTTAATGGTCGGTCTGGCGACTATCGGTTTGGCCGGAACATTTAAGGGCGAACTGTCCGGACAGAGCGGTATAATGTTCTTCCTGGCAAGCTATGCCCTGACTAATTTAGGGGCTTTCATTGCGATTATTGCGATTACCAATGCTTTGAACAGCGATAATATCAGCGACTTTGCCGGTATGGGTAAGCGGGCACCGGTGCTGGCTCTAGCCTTAACGCTGTGTTTGATTTCATTGGTCGGTATGCCGCCCGCCGCCGGCTTTATGGCCAAGTTTTACATCTTCCGCGGCGCCGTGCAGAGCGGCCTGCTCTGGCTGGTTATCGTTGCGGTCATTAACAGCGTGATTTCCGCTTACTACTATTTGCGGGTAGTAAAAGTAATGTGGTTTAATCCGGCTGCCTCGGAAGACAAGGTGAAATCCTCCGCGGCCTTAACCGTTTCCCTGGCGATTGCCTGTCTGGGCGTGCTGGCGTTCGGTATCGTGCCGAACATATTGATAGAGGTAGCCAAGATAGCCGGGTTATAATAATAGTTTTATTATTGAACAAACAAAGGCGGGTGAAATACCCGCCTTGTACGTTTTTTAATTTAAATTCTATACTAATGTATCATATTATTTACCAAGTAATTTAAAGTACTCTTCTCTGCTTAAACCTAATATTTTTAAATTATTCAGAATTATAAAAACAGGGATTTCATCCATCGGGAATACAATCGGCCGCTTCAAATCTTTCTTCGTATAGATACAATGGTCTCCTTTGTATCTACTAAATTGGCATCCGGCCTTTTTTAATACTTCGGAAAATACTTTCCAGTCGACAGGCTTTATTCGAGGCAGATTAACAAACTCCTTCCGATATTTGCATGACCTCTTGCTTATAGGTGGGCGGGCACCAGTAATTCTCTGCCGGGGCTTTTTCCCATCCGCATTCGGTTAATACATCCTCGATAGTCCCCATTTTCGTAATTTCCTCAAAAAATATCGAGACTGCTTCCGCAAATCTTTTACGGGCTTGTTTTTCATCCGCACCGCAAGTAGAGAGGTCTAAGGCGGGAGAATAAGCAACCACTTTATTTCCCTCTTTAAAAAATATAACGGGGATTTCCCCTTTTACTTTACCCTCAATTTTCAATGCCATTTTCCTTTCCATCTATTCAGCCCCTATCACTCCCCGTAATTTATTTTCATGTTAATTACCATAATATCCCAAGGTCTATTCCACCATAATTCTATACTACGCAATTCACAAATTGTCAATCTTCTTCACTACAATGATTATTTGACATAAGGTGCCGGGTCGGGGACTAAAAATAAAAGGTCGCGGTTAGGCAGCGTCGCCATCCATTTGTACCAGGAAGCGTTTCCGGTGTCTCCTTTCCACCGACATTCTATCGTAAGGGTGGCTCCTTTACCATACGATTGGACAACCGGCTGACCGACTTCGAACATATCGCTCAGAAGCCTGGGTTGCTCATGTACGCTGAGGTTAGTCTGAAAAATATAGCTTTGTAACCTTTTTTCTAAAATAGTAGCGTCTGTTGAAGCATCTTCAGCATCTTGATAATATAATGAAATAATCCAGAAGCTATTGGTGCCGTCGTCCTTATGTCCCATACCTGCCATATCATAATCGTGTAAAAGTCCCCAGTCGGATGGGAGCGAAAAGTCGAAAGGTTCCGGAATGTTATCGAATCCCGGATTAAGTACTCTATCCGGGGTCATGATTACCGCAGAAAGGACTTCCCCCAGCGAGCTTGCTAAGGCTTGCCCGGCCGGTTCTTCGATTACGGCCTTTTGTTTACCGGATAGTGTGTCCAGTACGCCGGTTATGATAGCCTTGTACGGTGCAGCCACAATAATATCATCAAGCACAGCCACTTGATTTAAATCGGCTAAAAATGCCATGCCTACGGGATGTCTTAAATCTAGTTCGAAGTCATCACGTATGGAATAATAACTGTATTTGCCATAAGCAACTTTTTGGTAACCCTGCTCGATTAGCTTATTGATTATCAGGTTATGGTTAAAGGCTCCTTCAAGGATAGCGAATTTTTTGGGAGGAACGACATCATCATAGACCATGCTGTCTACCGTCCAGTAATCTATGCCGGTAAGCGATACCAACTGCTCCCATCGATTTTCCAGTTGATATCCGGTTAAATTGTACATAGCCTCCATATATTCTTTAAGCTCATCATCCGACAGCCGCAGCTGCATCCATGCATCGATATTGTTTATTTGTTCGTAACCATATATTTGTTTTGCCAGTTTCTGGTTGCTGTACCAGACGTCACGCTCGCTGAGAAAAGAATAAGGGACTAACTTGAGCATGTGACTAAACTGAGTATCCTGCGTTTGGCTGGTAGTGCCTGAGCAAGCCGTAAACGATATTAGAAGTGTCAGTATAGATAAACCGGCTATTAATCTTAATTTATGCATCTTGAGCCCCCTTGCATTTTCGCTCTTTGACTTTATGCCTTTATAATAGACTATTTTCAATATTTGTCAAATTATATACTATTTGGCAGTAACAGATTGTTTAACCCGCCTTAATTGTTTTAGATACTTTTAGGGCTGGTCTTAGGCCAGCCGCTACAATACCGGTTTTAACGAGTTTAACCGCCCATATGTTTTCCTATTTCACTCTATCTCAAAAAAATATTTCCAATAAAACTAAAAACCT
>CAZJQF010000147.1:0-3204 GCA_964547925.1 uncultured Dehalococcoidales bacterium | reverse complement strand
CCGGCGGCTCCGTTGGGACAGGCGGCGACGCAAACACCGCAGCCCCGGCAAATTGCCGGGAGCACCCGGGCGACTCCCTTTTCGGCGTCTTTCACTCTCGCATGGTAGGGACAGACCTGGATACACTTTTCACACCCGGAGCATTTTCTTTCGTTAACCGTCGAAATATTACGGCTTGCCGTAAGTTCCTTTTTCATCAATAACACTACCGCCCGTTCCGCCGCCGCCTGGGCCTGCACAATCGTCTCGCTGACATCCCGTGGTGAATGGGCCAGACCGCAGATAAAAATACCGTCTTTCAAAACATCCACCGGTCTGAATTTAGCTTCGGCTTCCTGGAAAAAACCGTCCTCATTCAGTTCTATATCCAGCACTTCCGCCAGATAGGTATTAGAGGGGACGATAGCCGGGCTTAATACCAGATAATCCGGTTTTAGCTTGATTTCTTTTCCCAATTCCGGCTCGGTTGCCCTTAGCGTCAGGCCGTTCTCCAGCGATACTCCCGGTTTTTTCTCCGGTTGATAACGTATGAACAAAATGCCGTTTTCTCTGGCTCTGGTATAATATTCTTCCTTTAGACCATAGCTCATCAGGTCGCGGTAAAAAACGGTGATTTCTATCTCAGGGTTTTCCTGTTTTAAATATAAAGCGTTTTTCAGGGCTTTCAGACAGCAAATCCGACTGCAATAAGGTCTTTCGCTGTCTCTGGAGCCGACACACTGAATCATCGCTACGGATTTAATATTTTCCGGTAATAACGATTTATCCGTTAATTTTTCCTCCAGCTCTATCTGCGTGATAACCCGGTCCGTTTTGCCGTATTGGTATTCCGAGGGTTTAAATCCTTCGGCTCCGGTGGCAATGATGACGGCGCCGTATTCGGTTTCAGACGCTTCCGTATTTTTTCCTTTAAGCACGGCTTTGAAATTCCCGGCATAGCCCGTTATCCCGACTAATTCGGTATTTAACTTCACGCTAATCAGGGGATTGGCCTTGATATCTTCTGCTAACTTATTGATGTAAGATGGAAAATTTTGCCTATCCAGCAGGTGATGCACTCTATCGGCGTTACCGCCTAACTTATCGGACTTTTCGACTAAATCCACTTCCAGCCCCGCACGGGCAATTTCACTTGCCGCCGTCATCCCGGCGAGACCGCCGCCGATAACCAGCGCCCGCTGCGTAATCAGCATTGCCGGAACCGGAGACGTATCCCGGGACTCCAGATTATGCAATCTCATCGCCAGCAATTGCCGGATTTTATCCGTCGCTGTCTGGCTTTCATGCAGGTGTACCCAGGCAAGATTTTCGCGGATATCGATAATCTCCACGGGATAACCCGGAAATTCTCCGGCGATGATGCGGGAACAGCCGGCAAGAAGGGCATAGTTTTCGGGATGTTCCTGTAAGTATTCCGTAACCTGACGGCGGGTTTCCGGTTGACATAAAGCAGCTACCTCGATGGCTTTTACTACGCCGTGAAGCGAACCGGCGTACGCAGTGATTGATGCCGTATCGATGGTTTGAGATAACTGGTTGTGGCAGTTACAGACGAAAACCGCAACCTTTGGTTCCGTGAGAGTGTTAACTTGTAATACCGGCTGTTTGTCCGCATCCGTTATCGCTTCAATTTTCCCTGAGTTTAAAACCTGACCGGAGGCTGCCGTAGCTTCCGTAACCGTATCGGCAATATCTTTCGGCTCGGAAGCCGTCCCGCAGATATAAATACCCGGACGTTTCGTCGCCGCGGGGTTGAATTCGTCAGTTACGCAGAATCCCCATTTATTGGTTTCTAAGCCCAGATTACGGCAGAGTTCTTTGAAATACGGGGAGGGATTCTGTCCGGTCGATAACACCACCATATCGAATCGGCTAATGATGATTTTGCCATTTTCGCCGGTATGAGAAATAAGAAGTTCGTTATTGCGGAAATCCTGGTTAACGACCGGTACCCGGCATTGCTCGAATTTGATGCCGTATTTTTGACACGCCTGTTCGTAATACCGGTGATAAGACTTACCGAAAGCCCGCATATCCATATAGAAAACGGTAACATCTATTTCCGGCTTTTCCTGTTTCAGCAGGGTGGCTTCTTTCAGGGCGTACATACAGCAGACCGCAGAGCAGTAATCCCGGTCCCGGTTGCGCGACCCGACACACTGGAGAAAGGCAACCGACTGTGGAGTCTTACAATCCGAAGGACGTTGTAATTCACCATCAGAAGACGCCTTGCTTAATAAGCTTTCAAAGTCGAGATTGGTTAAGACATTCGGATACCGCCGGTAGCCGAATGCCGTCGCAGCTGCAGCGTTATATTCTTCAAATCCGGTAGAGACGATAATGCTGCTTACGTTAATATCCCGGATTTCATCCGGCATAGCAAGGTCGATAGCATGAGCTGGGCATTTTTCCGCACAAAGGCCGCATTTAGTACAGCGGCCGGTATCGATAACCCATGATTTTTTCAGAGCGAGGGGATTGTTGTATCGAATAGCTTTCGGGTTTTCCACCGGGCAGACCTCTTCGCACAGGCCGCAGCCGGTACATAACTCTGATTTTACGCCGGTAGATTTGGTTACTAACTCAATGGAGAAATTGCCGGCTTCACCCTTAACGTCTTTAACCTGAGAATTAGCCAGCACCGTAATGTTAGGGTGGAACAGGCCTTTTCTAAGGCAATAGCCTGAGCCGTTCCGGTCGTCAAAAACCGGCAGGCTTTTACACATACCGCAATGATTATCGGGGAACCACTTATCCAGACGGTAAAGGGTGCCTCCGATGTAAGGGCTTTTTTCGCACAGGTAAACCCCGATACCTGCTTCAGCCAGGTTTAAAGCAGCACTGATACCGGCGATACCCGCCCCGATAACCAGAACTTTATCCGACATATTCAAGCTCGTTTACGAAGGTAAAAAAAGAACCGAATAATACAACCATCAATATTGACTTCAATATCTCTATCATATATCATAGTTATAGCCAAATCAATAGTCAAGAAAATAAAAAAGGAATAAATATTCAAGGCAGGTAATAATAGCGTGGTAAATATAAAATTGGAGCAAACAAGCATTCCGAAAACCGACAGCCCGTTTTTCGATTTGTTTGTCCTGTTTATTCTGACGGGTGATACCATTACAAATGCTGCGGAGATGGAATTAGCCCAGTATCAGGTAAATTTCCCTCAGGCTAGAGTTCTTTTTATCC
>CAZJQF010000146.1:0-3226 GCA_964547925.1 uncultured Dehalococcoidales bacterium | reverse complement strand
CGTTTATATTGTTAATATTTATTGACAATTACCCCTCGAATATTTATAGTTATCTCCAGTTATATCCTTTGCAGACGACCGTTTGCGGCGCCCTATTAATTCAATTCACTTATCATATATTTTGAATCCAAGAAAAGGCGAAAGCATGATACAGAAAACCGGTTTTGATAACGGGAGATATCTGAAAGAGCAGACCGCGGCCATTCTGGACCGGGTCGCTAAATTCGGCAATAAACTCTATCTGGAGTTCGGCGGCAAACTCAGTTTCGATTATCACGCCGCCC
The DNA here is from genome assembly GCA_964547925.1 of uncultured Dehalococcoidales bacterium. Taxonomy (GTDB): domain Bacteria; phylum Chloroflexota; class Dehalococcoidia; order Dehalococcoidales; family JAFGLR01; genus JAFGLR01. The sequence continues at coordinate 2,942 of CAZJQF010000146.1, read as the reverse complement.
GCGTCCTGCCCGGCTACGACCCCAACGTTAAGCTCCGCCTGTTACAGGTATTGAAGGATAAAATAGACATCGTTCTGTGTGTCTATGCCGGCGATATCGAAAAGGGCCGGGTCAGAGGCGACTTCGGAATTACCTACGATGACGCCACGCTGAAATCCATCGATGATTTAAGGAAGTGGGGGCTCGATGTCATCGCGGTGGTGATAACCCGCTTCGCCAATCAGCCCTCCGCCGTTATCTTTAAAAATAAACTGGAGCACCGGGGCGTCAAGGTCTATTTGCACTACCCCATCGAGGGATATCCCATGAATACGGATAAAGTGGTCAGCGAAGAGGGCTTCGGGAAGAACGAGTATATCGAAACTAAAAACCCGATTGTCATCGTAACCGGACCCGGGCCGAACAGCGGCAAGCTGGCGACCTGCCTTTCCCAGTTATACCAGGAGAACAAACGCGGCATCCACGCCGGATATGCCAAATTCGAGACCTTCCCCATCTGGAATTTACCCCTCAAGCACCCGGTCAATATCGCTTATGAAGCGGCCACGGCGGATATCCAGGACTTTAATATGGTCGACCCCTTTCACCTGAGTGCCTATAACGAGACGGCAATAAATTATAACCGTGATGTGGAGAGCTTCCCGATATTAAGACTGATTTTTAACAAAATATTTACCGACGAGACAGCTAAAAACAACACCGATGAAGCCTCCGGCGACTTATTGAAATGGGCAAAGCAGCCGCTCTATAACTCGCCGACCGATATGGGCGTGAACCGGGTGGGCTTCGGCATCACCAATGACGATGTCGTCAAGGAAGCCTCGCGGCAGGAACTAATCCGGCGTTATTTCCGGTATAACGAAGAATACACTTCGGGGATAGAAAAAAAAGAAACGGCCGAACGGGTGATGCGCCTGATGGAAGAACTGGGCGTTAAGATTGCCGATAGACCGTGTGTCGAGGCCGCCCGGCATGCCTCCGGAGAAGCCGAAGCCAAAGACAAAGGCAACGAGGGCATTTACTGCGGGGCGGCGGTGCAGTTGAACGACGGGCAAATCGTCACGGGAAAAAATTCACAGCTCATGCACGCTTCTTCCAGCCTGATATTGAATGCCGCCAAAGTGCTCGCCCGCATCCCGGACGAGATTCTGCTGCTCTCACCGTATATCATAAATCAGATTTCCCGGTTTAAAAAAGAGATTTTAGGGGCCGATTCCACGAGCCTCGACCTCGAGGAAACCTTAATTGCCCTTTCGATAAGTGCGACTACTAATCCGACGGCGGAACTGGCGATGAAAAAGCTGGTCGATTTAAAGGGCTGTGAGATGCATATGACCCACATCCCGACTCCCGGCGACGACGTAGGTCTGAAACGACTGGGCGTGAATCTGACCACGGACGGCAAGTCTTCTTCCCGCGACTTATTTGTAACGTAAGAAAGAGTACAAGCGTAATTATTAATTGTAGGGGCAGGTCTTGTACCTGCCCTTTTGGTTTCGTAGCGGCTGATTTAAAATCAGCCCCGTTTTGTATGGGCGACCCTGAAGGTCGCCCTCGTTCTTTCAGGGATACGGCGCTGTTTCTAGTTCTCTTTTTTCTCTCTGGCTTTGAGAGCTAACAGTTTAGTATCGAGTTTCTCCGGCCCCCCGCATTCCGGAATGTAGCAGGTAACATCGCTGAAGATGCATTTTTTATTGCATTGGGGACAGGTTTCCGGCGGTACCTCGGCTTCCAGTACGTAATTGCATTCGCTGCATATCCACCAGTTCATACACGCCTCCTACTTCCAAGAGTAAGGATATTCTATTGGAGAAGTCCGGTATTCGTCAATAAATAAAAAATGGGCGACCATAAAGGTCGCCCCTGTATTTCCCAAATTACAAATTACTAACTACTAATTACTTGTTTCTATCCCGGCTTGACCGCGCTCACCTTGATACTTAAAACAGCGTTGGCGTATTCCTTAATGGTCTTTTCGGTCAGCTTCAAAATTTTTACAATGACCTGATTCTCCGGGTCGGCGACGATATCATCTATCGGAAAAACGTCTTCCTGATTGATTTTAATATCAGTGAATCCGGCCTGCTTGATTTGATTCAGGTAATCATCTTTCTGCGATGCCCCGGCCACGCAGCCGACATACGCTTCGACAGAATTTTTCAGAGCCGCCGGCAACGGTTTGGTCAACACGATATCGGAGACCATCGCCCGTCCGCCCGGTTTCAGTACCCGGAAAGCCTCGGCAAAGACACGGCTTTTATCCGGGGCCAGATTAATGACGCAATTGGAAATAACGACATTAACGGCATTGTCCGCGACCGGCAGGTTTTCAATTTCGCCGAGCCGGAACTCCACATTTTGATAACCGCCCTTTTTAGCGTTCTCTCTGGCTTTATCGAGCATATCCGGCGTCATATCCACCCCGATTACTTTGCCCTTTGGGCCGACTTTATCCGCCGCTAAAAAGCTGTCGAAACCGGCTCCCGAACCGAGGTCAAGCACAATCTCACCCTTCTTCAAGGAAGCCAACGCTACCGGATTACCGCACCCCAGCCCAAGATTAGCCCCTTCCGGGACGGCGTCCATTTCCGCCTCGGAATAACCGACGCCTTTGCTGATTTCCCGGGCAGAGTTCACCGTGCCGCTGCCGCAGCAGGATTTCGTATTCGAGCCACAGCCGCAGGAGTTGCTTTCCCGAGCGATGCTGCCGTAATGTTCCCTTACCGACTGTTTGATATTCTTTTCTGCCACTTTGGTCTCCTCTTTGGTTTCTTCAACAACGTTACCGAGCCCGTCGGTCACAATACCGCATCAGGAATAATGTAATTCTTCTTCCGGATTATTAACTTTTTCGTCCTTCATTTCTATCTCCTATCCCCTGTTAATTTCTTTAAATAACGGCTCCAGCCTGTCCCTTACCAGACCGTTCAACTCGCCTGCTT
>CAZJQF010000145.1:0-3278 GCA_964547925.1 uncultured Dehalococcoidales bacterium | reverse complement strand
CTCAAGACGGTCGGTTTTCCTTAGAAATTGTCCGGTGTCTGGGAGCCTGCGGGCTTTCCCCCGTAGTAGCCATTAACGGCGATGTTCACGGTAAGGTTAAAGCCGGTTCCGTAAACGACATTTTAGACGATTATAAATAGTCTTCATAAGGAATAAAAATGCAAAAAATTACCTCTTTAAAGCAGCTGGAGGCTTTAAGGAACGTCGTTGCACCCCGTTTTAAGATACGGCACAACGACCGGTTCGATATAAATGCTGACGAGATAGTTATCCGGATATGCATGGGCTCTTCTTGCGTCGGTTCGGGCTCCGCCGGAGTCAAAGAAGCTCTGGAAAAAACTATTGCGGCTGACGAAAAGCTTAAAAGAGTCAAAGTTGTCGAAACCGTCCGGACCGGCTGCCACGGCTTATGCGCTATGGGTCCGATTCTGATTATCAGTCCGGGAGATGTTCTATACACTAAGGTAAAAGTGGCAGATATCCCTGAAATAATCGAAAAACATATCAAGCAAGGCCGGTTCGTCGAAAGATTACTTTTTCACGATTCGGCAACGGGTAGAGCTATCGCCAACTATGCGGAAATTCCCTTTTATCTTAATTCCGAAAGAAGGATTTTAAAATACAACGGACTGATAGACCCCTGGAGCATCGAAGAGTATATCGGTTTAGGCGGTTACGAAGCTCTCGGCCGTGCCTTATACCGCATGACGCCCGACCAGGTGATTAACGAGGTTAAACTATCCGGCCTCCGGGGCCGCGGCGGTGCCGGTTTCCCCACGGCAACCAAGTGGAGTTTTGTCCGTGAAGCCCCTTCCGATACCAAATATCTCATTTGTAACGGAGACGAAGGCGACCCGGGTGCCTATATGAACCGTTCCGTGCTGGAAGGCAGCCCTCACTCGGTTGTCGAAGGCATGATTATCGGCGCTTACGCCATCGGTAATGTCAAAGAAGGTTTCGCTTACGTCCGGGCGGAGTATCCTTTAGCTATCGAAACACTCAGCCATGCTATCGCTCAGGCGAGAGAATACGGACTGCTGGGTAAAAATATCTTCGGCACGGACTTTGAATTTTCGATTGATATTTTCCCGGGTGCCGGAGCTTTCGTTTGCGGTGAGGAAACCGCATTGCTTATTTCCATCGAGGGGAAAAGAGGCAACCCCCGGCAAAGACCCCCGTTCCCAGCCAATCCGGGGGGCGGGCTTTTCGGTAAGCCGACTACTATTAACAATGTGGAAACCTGGGCAAATATCCCCCAAATAATTGCGAACGGAGCCGGTTGGTTCAACACCGTAGGCAGTGAAAAAGCTAAAGGGACCAAGACACTCTGCCTGGTCGGCAAAGTCAATAATCCCGGTTTAGTCGAAGTTCCTCTGGGTACCCCGTTAGGTAAGATTATCTTCGATATCGGCGGCGGCTGCAGCAAAGGAAAGCAGTTCAAAGCCGTTCAGTTAGGCGGGCCTTCCGGAGGCGTAATACCGCTGCAGCATATCAATACCCCTGTAGATTACGAATCTATTTCCGCATTGGGGGCTATTATCGGCTCCGGCGGCATCGTCGTGATGGACGAAGACAGCTGTATGGTAGACGTGGCTAAATTCTTCCTGCAGTTTACGATGGATGAATCCTGCGGCAAATGCACTTCCTGCCGGGCCGGAATTCCGCAAATGCTGGCTATTCTGGATAAAATCAGCTTCGGAACTGCTTCTCTGGCCGACCTCGACAAACTGACCGAACTTGCGGAAATGGTTACCACGACTTCACTGTGCGGACTCGGGCAGACCAGTGCCAATCCCATACTTACGACTTTACGGTATTTCCGTGACGAATATGAAGCCCATATCATAGATAAAAAATGTCGGGCGGCCGTCTGCAGGGCTTTATTTAAAGCGCCCTGCCAGCACGCCTGCCCGGTTCAATTAGACGTTCCCGGCTACGTGAGCCTGATTAAAGAAGGCAAATTCGCCGAAAGCTATGAATTGATTAAACAGCGGAATCCCCTGCCGGCCGTCTGTGGACGGGTGTGCCATCATCCCTGCGAGAGAAGATGCAACCGCAGCCGTGTGGATGAATCGGTAGCTATCCGTGAGTTGAAACGCTTCGCCGCCGATTATGCCTTTAACTCCGGATTAAAAATCAAACAGAAAGTTAAAGATAAGAAAGCGGAAAAGGTAGCGATTATCGGTGCCGGACCGGCCGGTCTGGCCGCTGCCTGGGACCTCGCAATGGAAGGCTACGGCGTAACCGTCTTTGAATCGTTGCCTGTTGCCGGCGGTATGCTCGCGGTCGCTATCCCGGAATACCGGATGCCGCGGGATATTTTACAGAAAGAAATCGATGAAATTAAGGAACTGGGCGTCGAAATCAAGCTTAACTCGAGGATTAACAATGCCGCCTCCCTTTTAAAAGATGGTTATAATGCGGTTTTTATCGCCACCGGGGCTCACATCGGTATAAAAATGGGCATCCCCGGAGAAGAGTTAACCGGTGTTTACGATGCCATCGAATTTTTACGGAAGATTAATCTCGGTCAGCCGGTAAGTATCGGCAAACGGGTTGCCGTTATCGGCGGCGGTAACTCCGCTGTCGATTCAGCCCGTGTCGCTGCCCGTCTGGGAGCGGAAGTCCATTTGGTTTACCGCCGCGAGCGTGAGGATATGCCCGCCATGGAAGAGGAAATCAAAGCCGCCGGAGAAGAAGGCGTTAAATTCCACTTCCTTACCAATCCGGTAAAGATAACAGGTATCGACACTGTTACACGTTTAGTATTAACCAGGATGGAACTTACAGCGAATTTCGACCGCACCGGACGGAAAGTTGCCCGGCCGGTAGCCGGTTCGGAAACCGAACTTGAAGTAGATACGGTTATCGAGGCCATCGGACAGCGTCCGGATACTTCTATTGTTGAGGGTGAAGGAATGATTAACGGTCTTTCCCTCAATTCCGACCCGCGTACCCTGGCTACCGTCAAACCGGGCATTTTCGCCGGCGGCGATGCTGTTTATATGCCCCATACCGTTGTCGAAGCTATGGAACAGGGACAACGGGCGGCCTCCTCTATTAAACGTTATTTGAGAGGTGAAGCATTTTCACCTTTAATTTCGCGGTATGACGGTGAGCCGATTCTCGTCCCGCAGACTCCCCCTACCGATGCCGAAACGAGAGAAAAAGCCCGTATCGCTCAAGCAGAGATACCGGTACAGGAAAGAATCCACTCTTTTAAAGAGGTTTCGTTAGCTTTTACCCCGGAACAGGCCCGGGAAGAAGCTGCCCGCTGC
>CAZJQF010000144.1:0-3320 GCA_964547925.1 uncultured Dehalococcoidales bacterium | reverse complement strand
CTATTTGATAGACTGGTGGGCGATTCTGGATTCGAACCAGAGACCCCAGTCTTATCAGGACTGTGCTCTAACCAGCTGAGCTAATCGCCCGTTTCTGAAAGGACTTCTTAGATTTGAAAAAAATGCGGCAAGGTTTATAACCCTCGCAAGAATCTATTTTAGACGAAATGCGTTCTTTAACGCAAGTTCGGGAAGACTCCAGAAAGATAATAGAGAGGCGGAATTACCCGCCTCTCTCATTTTTACTTATAAACCTTTATTAACTACGAAAGCCGCCAGGTCGGCCAGACGGCAGGAGTAACCCCACTCGTTATCGTACCAGGCGAATACTTTCACCATATTGCCGCCGATAACCATTGTATTCAGCGAATCGATAATACAGCTGGCCGGATTGCCTTTGAAATCCATACTGACCAGTTCTTCGGTGCAATACTCCATTAAGCCTTTGAGATTGCCCTCTGATGCCATTTTAAAAGCATTATTGACCTGTTCAGGAGTAACCTCACGGTTAAGGTCGGCCACAAAATCAACGACGGAGACTGTTACCGTAGGCACTCTGACCGCGATGCCGTGGATTTTACCTTTTACTTCCGGGATAAGTTCACCGACCATTCGTGCGGCACCGGTAGTCGTCGGGATGATATTTTGTCCGGCCGTGCGGGCACGGCGTAAATCCTTATGAAACTGGTCCAGAATTTTTTGGTCGTTAGTGTACGAGTGAATCGTCGTCATCAGACCCTTGGCGATGCCGAAATTCTGGTGTAAAACTTTAATCAGAGGTGCAACGCAATTGGAAGTACAGGATGCGTTAGAAATTATATTGTGTTTTTTAGGGTCGTATTTTTCATCATTCACGCCCAGTACTACCGTGAAATCCTCATTTTTAGCCGGAGCGGATATTAGTACTTTTTTAGCTCCGCCGCCGGAGATATGAGCAGCCGCCTTTGTTGCATCAGTAAACAGGCCGGTAGACTCGATAACGATATCAACGCCCATAGCTTTCCAGGGAATCTTTGCCGGGTCGCGTTCGGCAACGACTTTTATCTTTTTACCATTAACGATGATAGAATCACCCTCGGCGGATACTTCACCGGGGTATCGTCCGTAGGTACTGTCCCATTTCAATAAATGAGCATTAGTCTTGCTGTCCGTAAGGTCATTGATGGCGACTACTTCAATCTTATCCGGGTGAAGTTGGCTAATCGCCTTAAAAGTTAATCTGCCGATACGTCCGAAACCATTGATACCGATTTTAGTTACCATATAGTAGCCTCCTCCATATTTTGCATCATTAGTATAAAGAATCTACGAGTGTGTCTTCAATATAAATTCAAAATCCGAGACACTTTACTTGCGTTTAACTGCTCGTTTCCGCCTCAGCATATCCAGATACGCCTCGATTCTAGTTTTAGTGTGCTGCGTTAAATAATAGTCCTGATTACCTTCCAGCGTAAGTACCGGTAAGTCCAGAGATTCGCGGAAGATAATATCTCCGATTCCCCGGTGGCAAAAAGCCTGGACATAATGAATGAGACCGTCCAGACGGCGTTTTGTGATTTCTTTCTTAATATCTTTTACCCGTCCGTAAATGGAATAAGGATAAGTATAATTCACATATTGTTCCGCCAGTGATTTGCCGGGGGCTGGCATGGAAAACTGGTGCTGGATTTCATTGAAAACGATATGAGCCTCATTATCCTCGAGGTAGCGGTAAAAATCCGGGGCGAAGACAGGCGGCACGCCGATATAGCCTAACCGGAGCCAGTCATCCGGGTAGGGCGTGCGTTGCTTACATTCAGTAATAAGCTTTTGGACCTGCTTTTCATAAGTAACGGCGTTCCGGTTAAAATCCGAAGAGGACACCAGCCAGAGGTGGTTCTCATATCCGGACGCCTTATTGTGTTTCCAGGTCATTTCATCAAGTTTCCACACGGATTGCCGGGCAGGTTTAATTTGCTCCTTTATAATTTCCGCCTTTTCCCGTGTGGTTCCGAGCGTTTCCGCAAGGTTCTCCAGGGACTGCTGCATTTCTTCTTTATCAGGCTTGTCCGGATAGGCGAAAGGGATAACCTTCAGTTTCTTTAACCTTAAGACTTCCATCAGCATGATGGTGTTGGAACAATCCCCGGTAGTAACACATAAAACGGTGTCGATTTTACGGCTGATACAGACGCCGTAAATACCTTTTATCCAGGTGCAGGTGTTCAGGGGAAAACCCGCTCTTTCCGCAACATTTACCAGTTTTTCCGGGTTGGGGTCGGTAATGAATATATTGTTCAGGTCTACCGGTTGGTACCCGGCGGCCAGTAATACTTCGATGGGAACGGTAGTAGTTATCCCGATAGTTTTCATTTAAGATTGAAAAAAGCCTCTTTACCCGCATATCGGGCATTTTTGCCGAGCTCTTCTTCGATGCGGAGTAAGCGGTTGTACTTGGCGGTGCGTTCGGAACGGCACGGTGCCCCGGATTTAATCATACCGGTATTCAAGCCGACGACTAAATCGGCGATGGTAGTATCTTCCGTCTCTCCGGAGCGGTGGCTGACCACAGCCGTCCAGCCGGCTTTCTTTGCCATGTTGATGGCATCGATAGTCTCGGTCAGCGTCCCGATTTGGTTTAATTTAATGAGAATCGAATTGGAGGCTTTACGTTGAATCCCCAGTTTTAATCTTTCGACATTGGTAACATAAAGGTCATCACCGACCGTCTGAACTTTTTTGCCGATTTTTTTGGTGAGTAACTGCCAGCCGTCCCAGTCATCTTCCGCCATACCGTCTTCGATGCTTATAATAGGGTAGTCCTTCGACCACTTGACATAATAATTAACCATTTCTGCGGGAGTCAGGGTAACGCCCTCTTTAGCCAGGACGTATTTCCCGTTATCGAAAAATTCACTGGAAGCGGGGTCGAGGGCAATGCAGCAGTCTTTGCCCGGCTTATAACCGGCTTTCTCGATAGCTAAAAGAATGTTTTCCACGGCGTCTTTGTTGGAGGGAAGGGAAGGAGCGAAACCGCCTTCATCACCGACATTAGTATTCAGTTTTTTATCTTTCAAGACTTTTTTCAATGCCTGATAAATTTCCGCACACATCTGCACCGCTTTTTGAAAACTGTCGGCACCTACCGGCATAATCATAAATTCCTGTAAATCCGTAGAATCGGCGGCGTGTTTGCCGCCGTTAAGAATATTCATCATCGGTACGGGTAAGATATAGCTTTTTTCATTGCTCAGGTAACGGTATAAAGGCAGGTTCTTTGAGGCAGCGGCGGCATAGGCCACGGCCAGGGAAACACCCAGAATGGCGTTAGCTCCCAGCCT
>CAZJQF010000143.1:1525-3322 GCA_964547925.1 uncultured Dehalococcoidales bacterium | reverse complement strand
GTCGGAATGCCGAGGGCTTTGCCTTCCCGTATTATGGTACCGGTAAATAAATCGCCTTCGTTATCCGGCACTTTATTCTCGATATCCCGCTGGAAAGAAGTCTTGGCTTCATAAGGGAAATTACCGGCTTTCTGCAGCGTCCGGGCGATGATATCATCCGGCAGAACGATGCCTTTCGCCTGCGCAACGGCGGAAATTTCCCCGATAATATCCTCGACCATGCTTTTAAATTCCTCTTTGGCCGCCACCGCTCCGATAGACCTTTCTGCATAGGCAGTGACGAGCCCGAAGGATGCAATGAAAAGATACTTTTCCCAGATTTTCGGCATCGGGTCGGTCTGCCAATCGTATTTCAGGCCGACTTTTGCAAAGAACCTTTTCACATTCTCCGCGGTGTAATCGGGATGCTGACGGTCCGCGCCGAAAATTATGACACCGTCCCCGCCTTCCTGGCTGATAATTCCGGGGCTCTCGATATGCGTGCCCAGGTAAACACAGGCCGGGAGAACGATGCCTTTATCGATTATCAGTCGAATTCTATCGTAAATATCCACCCCGTTCAGCAGAGGGATAATGACACAATCGTCCTTCATCATCGGCTTGAGAGATGCTACCGCCGGGATTAAAGAGTAGCTTTTCACGCAAAGCAGGACTAAATCCGGCGGTGATATGAGACCAACTTCATCGGTAGCCAAATTAGGCTTCGCCTTAATAACGCGCTCCCTGGTTTTCACGACAATACCTTCCTGCTGAAGAGCATTCAGGTGGGCACCCCGGGCGATAAAGGACACATCGTAGTCTTCAAATCCCGGTCGGCCGGTAACCTCCGCAATGCGGCCTCCGAAATAACCGCCGACTCCTCCGACGCCATATATACAGATATTGGTAAAATTATCTTTCATCTATCTCACCGCCACTGATTTTGGTTAATCTCTCCCGGGCAATTTTAACAGCCGGTTCGCCGGAATCGCAGCCGAGCCAGCGTCTCCCCAGCTTCGCCGCCACAACGAGCGCGGTGCCGGAGCCGCAGAAGAAATCGGCGACCAAACCGCCGAAGTTGGAGGAGGCTTTGATTATCCGTTCCAGCAGCTTCTCCGGCTTCTGGGTGGGATAGCCGGTCAGCTCCCGGCTGGAGCGGGGCGGAATAAGGTCCGTCCATAGGGACTGCATAGGCTTGCCCGGCATCTCGTCAAGGTATTTTTTCACGAACGGGTAGCCGCTGCCGGTATAGACTATGCGTCCTTCCGCAAGCCACTTATCGATTTGGGCCTGAGTGACCGACCAGTGCCTGTCCCGCGGCGGCTTGACCGGGCCCTTGCCGAAATCGCGGGTATGGTCCTGGTAGCCTTTTCCGGCGGGATTATTAAGTCGGTACCAGCGCCCGGCGGCATCCTGCTTGAAATAGCGTTTTAAGTGAGCTTCGTCATAAGCCGCCAGCGGCTTATTCCAGATACGTGCGGCGGATTTTTGGTAGAAAAGGATAATGTCATAGTTACGCCCGAAGGCTAGAGGGTCGTTATGGGCACCTGTCCTTTGCCAGATAATTTGATTGACCAGATTGTCCCGACCGAAAAGCTCATCCATTATAATTTTAATGTAGTGGCTGGTGTGGTAATCCAGATGCACGTAAATACTGCCGTCTTCCGATAGCAGGTCTTTCATCAAAGACAGCCGCTCCCGCATCATCTCGAGATAAGCATCGAGGTTACGTCCCCATTTATCGCCGTAGGCTTTTTGCTTAATGATACCGCTGCCCGCTTCGATATGCCTATCGTTGCCTATGCCAAAGGGAGGGTC
>CAZJQF010000143.1:0-1425 GCA_964547925.1 uncultured Dehalococcoidales bacterium | reverse complement strand
GCCGTCAACATGGATTCGAATTCCATTGGGGGCAGACTGCTTTACCGTCCGGTTAATACCTTCGTACCCGGCTTACGTTTTTCCCGCATAAAGACAAACGCAATTAAAGACAAACCTGAAATAATTCCCCAGACAATAAAAGGGAATCCGGGACTTATACTTGCCGTACTGTTACCTATCGGGGCGTTTACCGCCGAGCCAAGCATGTTAAACGTCATCACGATGCCGATAGCCGTGCCGGCATATTTAACACCGACCGACTTTCTATCAATGGTTATCGCACTTAAAAACGGGAAAACGGCGGCGCGTACGGCGCCGATGACGGTAATTAAAATCCAGACAACCGGGGCGGAACCGAAGGGTAATACCAGCAGGGCAACGACGCTGACAATACAGGAGGAAAGCAGTACTTTCATGTGAGACCCGATTTTATTAGCCAGCATCACCAGCGGGATACTGCCGATAGCTCCGCCGACAGAATACATCGTGGTCGCCGTATCGGCGGCTGCGGTAGACCAGCCGATATCACGCAGATAAGTCGGTAGATAGCCGGCGAAGGAAAGTGCCGTACCCATCATGCCGAAAGCGACAATTCCCAATAACCAGACTTCTTTAACATGGACGGCGTGTGTAAAAGACTCCCGGAAGGGGACATTCTGAGCGAAAGTCAGCGTATTGACCGCCGCCGGGGGCCGCCTGACGGTAACCAGCCATAAAATCGCAAGCAGTACCGGCGGTATGCCGAACAGGATTAAGACATTCCGCCAACCACCCAGCGCCGGAGAAAGCACCGTGGCACTTAACATCGTGGCGGCCATTCCGCCGATTGTAATGCCGATACTGGTGATAGTGGAAGCCAGGGCGAAACGCTTACCCGGAAACCAGAGGGCAATTACCTTCTGGCCTACCGTCGGGAGCATAGCGGCGAAGATGCCTAAAAGAAAGGTCGTGGCAATTATACTGGCGAAATTGTTGGTAAACCCTCTCAAGATACCGGCAATACCGCACATGAAGACGATAAACATCATCGTGTATCTGACGCCGAAACGGTCCACAATAAGTCCGGAAATTAGGGCAACAAAAATACCGGCAAAGGGGTCCATCCCCCAGATGGTGCCGAGCTGAAGCATGCTGAACCCCAGGTCCTGGGCAATCTCGGGAAACAGAACGGTAATACCCATTCTTTCGGCACCGATAACGAGGAGATAAACGAAGGTCACCAGAACCAGGATATAAATACTGTTAGTTGCTTTTTTCTCTTCTATCAATTGGGATTCTCTCGATCACCAGACAAATAAGCTCACGGCATTTCATTACCGTGAGCTTATGCTTTTCAGTACCGATTATACCAGACTAGAACATAGAGTTACCATTTGCCGTAGTTTCCGGTATCTGCTGTAAAACATCCCAATGCTCGGCTGCTTT
>CAZJQF010000142.1:0-3334 GCA_964547925.1 uncultured Dehalococcoidales bacterium | reverse complement strand
GCAATTCCGGCATGCCGGAATTCGAGGTGTACATCGTCATCCCTTTTTCGATGGAGTTGATAGCGGATTCGCGGATATGCCAGGGGGTAGTATAATCAGGCTCACCCACGCCGAGCGATATGACGCCTTCCATACCGGATAGTAAATCAAAAAACTTCCGGATTCCGGAAGGAGCGATACGGATAGCACGGTTGGAAACAATTGCTTCACAGCTCGTTTTTGGGTGTTTATCTTTCGTTGTCATAGGTTTCCTCTTTGGTATTAACCGTTATTACAAGACGAGAGGCTGGCGTTTTTTCTCTTTGCCTCCGGTTAATATTTCACCATCTTCTTTATAACGTTTGAGCATAAAATGACTAACCGTGCCCAGAACGCCCTCAACTGGAGCTAATTTCTGGGAAACAAAATCAGCGACTTCCTGCATCGTTTTTCCCGTGACGATACAGAGCAAATCATAAGTACCGGATACTAGGTAAACGGTACGGGTCTGGGGATAAAGGTAGATTTTTTCCGCGATAGAATCAAAACCGACATCACGCTGGGGTGCGATTTTTACCTCTATAAGTGCCCAGACCTGGTCGCCATTGAATTTATCCCAATTAATAATTGTCTTATACTTTAATATGGTTCCCTCGGCCTCAGCTTTTTTAATAGTCTTGACGACTTTAGCCTCCGGGACGCCGGTTAGCTTAGCTACCTGTTTAGCCGTGAGTCTGGCATCAGCTTCAAGGGTCTTTAAAATTTCTTTTTCCATTTTTCTCCCCATATCAGGCACGGGTAATTTATGGATTTCATTATAGCAAAGATATCACGTATTTGCGAAAATGGTTGTTTTGGAGTTTGAATTGCGAAAGGTTAAAATATCAGTCCGGTTATCTTTCGATAACGGGAAAAGCTGAGACGCCCCATTTTTGCTTCAGGCTTAGTTTTAAGGCATTTGTTTTCGCCTGGAATTCCGATGATTTGATATTATTGTTTGTCATAATAAGAGCATCTTCATGATTATCGGTATAATATCGTTTTCTCATGCCGACAGTCTCAAAGCCAAGTTTGGCATACAAGTTCTGGGCGGCTTTATTCGAGACGCGGACTTCCAGAGTGGCCAGATTGGCTCCTAATTCAATACCCTGCTCAATAAGCGTCATCATCATGAGCTGGCCAATTCCCTGGCACTTATAAGATTCGCTGACAGCGATTTCCGTGATGTGGTTTTCATCAGACATAATCCAGCAGCCGGCAAAACCGATAATAATATCTTCTCTCAGAGCTTCGTGCAGGGTTCGTTCGCCGCTGAACCATTTTCGGAGAGAGGCAAACAGACCGATCGGTAACGGTTTTTGCGTGGTCGGTTCACCTTCGATATAAACGACAACGTAGTGAGCGAGACGGTTTTGTAATTCGTTGCGGTAGTTAGTCGGCGGCCATTGAGTCGGGAAGGCCTCTTTGTCTATCTCGACTACCTGGTCCACATCCTCGCGCCGCATCGGACGAATTTTGTAGGACAAGATAAAATCCTCGCTTAGATGTCAGGTTTCTTTTTATACCAATCAGTTGCCTGTTCGAACGCGTAGGCTATCCTTAATAGCGTTTCCTCGGCAAACGGTTTACCGATAATCTGTAAGCCCACGGGTAAATTATCCGCAAACCCGGCGGGGATAGAAATACCCGGGACGCCGGCAATGTTAATGGGTAATGTGCAAACGTCACTCAGGTACATTTGCAGCGGGTTGTCCGTTTTTTCACCGATTTTAAACGGGACCGTCGGTGAAGTCGGCGTGAGCAAGGCGTCATATTTTTCAAAAGCACTGTCGAACTCGCGGCGGATGAGTGTCCGTACGCGCTGGGCTTTAAGATAATAAGCATCATAAAATCCGGATGAGAGAGCATATGTGCCCAGCATGATACGCCGTTTTACTTCCGCTCCGAAACCGAATTGGCGTGTCTTTTCCATGACATCCCACATCGTACCGGGGCCATCGTAAGAATAGCCGTATTTTACCCCGTCATATCTGGCCAGGTTAGCCGAGGCTTCGGAGGGGGCGATGATGTAATAAACAGCGAGAGCATAAGGTGTCGAGGGCAGTGATACGTCCCAATCGACCTTTGCCCCGAGTTCTTCAATCTTAGTGATTGCGGAGCGGATAGCTTTTTCTACCTCCGGCTCCATGCCCTGAACGAAATATTCTTTAGGAACACCCAGTCGTAAACCTTTAAGGTCGCGGGTCAGGGATTTAGTATAGTCCGGGACTGGGGTATTCACTGATGTAGAATCACGGCGGTCGTAGCCGGAAATAGCATTCATTACCAGCGCACAATCCGTTACATCTTTTGTCAAAGGGCCGATTTGGTCAAGCGAACTGGCAAAGGCCACCAGCCCGAACCGGCTGACTCTGCCGTAAGTAGGTTTCAGTCCGGTAACGCTGCAAAAACCGGCCGGTTGTCTGATACTGCCGCCGGTATCCGAGCCGAGGGCATAAATACACTCATCCGCGGCTACCCCTGCTGCCGACCCGCCGCTGCTGCCGCCCGGTACTCTATTTGTATCCCAAGGATTACGCGTTGTAAACAGGGCAGAATTCTCTGTCGATGAGCCCATGGCGAACTCATCCATATTAGCTTTACCGACCATTACCATACCGCAGTCCTGAAGTTTTTTAACTACGGTAGCGTTGTAAGGCGGCTTGAAATTATGCAGCATCTTTGAGGAGCAAGTGGTTAATATACCGCTGGTACACATATTATCTTTAATTAACGCCGGAACGCCGGTTAAAGGATTAACATCACCGGCAGCTATCTTGTTATCGGCTTCTGCCGCCTGTTTCAGGGCCGTATCTTCAGTGACGGTTACAAAGGCATTTACCTTGTTATCAACCTGGTGAATCCGGTCGATAACCGCTCTGGTCAATTCCACGGAACTGATTTTTTTGTTTATCAAGAGGTCGTGTGCCTCATGGATAGTCAATTGATTTAGTTGCAATGTATTTCCTCCGGTACCCGGTTGTTATTCTTCCAAAACAGCTCTGACGCGAAACGAGTCGTCTTCACGGTGCGGCGCGTTAGCCAGAATGTCATCCGAAGGGTATGAAGTTTCGATGACATCATCGCGCATTACGTTTTCCAATGGAATAGACTGGGCGGTCGGCTGAATCTGAGTCGTATCCAGTTTTTTTAGCTCTTCAAAATTCTCTAAAATATCGGAAAGTTGGATGCGAAACTTCTCGACCTCTGCATCGGTGACGGCGAGTCTGGCCAGACGCGCGATATGTAATACTTCTTCTTGACTTAACATATTGAACCTCTAAGGCTAATTTTGAATTGAATTATACCATCCTGA
>CAZJQF010000141.1:0-3365 GCA_964547925.1 uncultured Dehalococcoidales bacterium | reverse complement strand
GTAATTTTATGTGTTACCGGGAAAATGTGCCGCCGCTGTCTTTTGCCGGTATTCATACCGCGTGTATTTCAGGAGATAATGGTAACGGGAAATCGGCTCTCATCGATGCGATGACCTGGTCACTTTGGGGAAAAGCTCGTGCCAAGAGCGATACCGATTTAATATACCAGGGGCAGCCGGAGATGGCGGTAGAATTCGATTTTATCGTAGCTGGCCAGACCTACCGAATTATCCGGAAGTACGCCCGTTCTAAAACCCGTGCCGGTTCCGGGCATCCCGTATTGGAATTTCAGATAGCTGCTAACGGCGGGTTCCGTTCGCTGACCGGTAATTCGGTTTCCCAGACGGAAGAAAAAATAGAAAATATCCTGCACATGGATTACGAGACTTTTATTAACAGTGCGTTTTTAAGGCAGGGTCACGCCGATGAATTTACCAACCAGCCTCCGGCAAAGCGGAAAGATGTTTTAGGAAATATTCTCGGGCTGGCCCGTTACGACGAGCTTGAAGAGAAAGCCAAACAAGCGGCCAGGAAGTGGGAATCCGATTACGGGTTGTATAAAAAGGCCATCGAAGATATCTCAGGGGAACTGGCCGGGAAAGCGTCGTGTGAGGCTGAATTATCGCGGACTCAGGATGAACTGTTTGGAGTGGAAAAGCTGGCGGGCGAGCAGCTATTAAAAGTCAATGAGTTGAAGAGGCAGAAGGAATCATTAGAAAGTAAACAATCCCAACTGGAGCAGATCGAAAGACATATCAAAGAATCCCAGTTGGGATTGAATAACTGGCAAGAACAGATACGGCAATACCGTATTAAAATCAAGGGTTACGAAGACATTTTATCCCAAAAGCAGGAAATCGAGGAGGGGTTTGACCGGCTTATTTCAGCCAGAAAAGCCGATGAGGAAATGGGACAGCGATTGGCCCGGTTGTTAAAAATGAACGAACGGCGCAGCCGGTTGGAAAAAATGATTGACCAGGCCCAGAACCTGTTACTGACCGAACAAAAAGTCGCCCAGAATAATATTCACGACTTAAAGCAGCGGATTGAGAAGCTGCCGCAGTTGAAGAAAGAATATCAGGAAGCTCAGTCACAACGGGAAAAGCTGCTTCAATCGGAAAAGTCATTAGATGAGAAGAAAACTACTTTGCAGGAATTGCGGGGGGATATTTCTAAAATTGAATCCGGTTGTTTCCGTTTGCAAGATGAGATTAAAGAGCTTGCGGAGAAGCTGGCGTTACTTACCGGTGAAAGCGGTGCGAAATGCCCGCTTTGCGAACAGTCTCTTGGAATTGAAGAACATAAACGTATCGAAAAGAAATACGCCGCGGAAAAAGAAGAAAAAAGCAGAACCCTATCGGCCGGCCAAAAGGAAACAATCGGGAAGAAAAATCAGTTATTGGTGGCGGAAAAGGAAGTTAATCAATCCGAAAAGCAACTGAAACAGGAACTCGCGGCTGTACAGGGTAAGTCGAGCGTTCTGGAGAAAAGTATTACGGAATTGCAGGAGACGGCAGACGGATTAGGGGAAGCTCAAAATAATTTAGCAGAAATTGAGAATAAACTGGCGAAAAGAGAATTCGCAATCAATGAACAACAGGTATTAGGTTCAACATTGGATGAAATTGCCGGACTTAATTATGATGAAACGACGCATCAGGAGATAAAAAAGAAGCTTTTAGAGAATGCGAAATGGGAAGAACCGCAGCGTAAACTTGCCGAGGCTGAAAAATATAGCGAACCGGAAAAAGAAAGTTTGCTGCGGGTTGAGAAAGCCGCCGGACAATTACAGGAGAGTATCGAAAACGAGCTAAAGCGAAAACAGGTATTGGCCGATGAATTGGGAAAATTTGCCGGATTATCCGAAGAGTTAGCAAGAGCACAGAGTGAATACGATAAGCTGAATAATGCCTATAAAACAGTCCGGGAAACAATGGGGCGGGTAAAGGAAAAACTGGACCGGTGTATTGAACTGGAAGGTAAAAAAGCTGAAAAAGAGCAGCAAATGTTTAAAGCTCAGGCACAGGCGAAGATATACGGCGATCTGGCAGAGGCCTTCGGGAAAAAAGGCGTCCAGGCATTATTAATCGAGACGGCGATTCCGGATATCGAAAACGAGGCCGACCGTCTTTTATCCAGGATGACCGATAACCGGATGCATATAAAAATTGAAACCCAGAAAGCCACCAAGAAGGGTGATATAACGGAAACACTGGATATTAATATTTCCGATGAATTAGGCACGCGGAACTATGAGTTATACAGCGGCGGCGAGGCATTCCGGATTAATTTTGCGATACGGATAGCTTTATCCCGTCTGCTGGCGTTACGTGCGGGAGCTCCGCTGCCCACTTTGATTATCGATGAAGGTTTCGGCACGCAGGATAGTAACGGCGTCGAAAAACTAAAAGAAGCGATTAATTCCATTCAGGATGATTTCGAAAAAATACTGGTGATTACTCATATCGAAGAACTCAAGGATGCCTTCCCGACCCGTATTGAAGTTACCAAGACAGCGGAAGGTTCAACTATATCCGTAAACTAACTTAAGATTGAACAGGCAATTTTCGTTTTTGTATGAGACCGAGGACAAGCATAAGGATAACTGCAAGAAACGTAAAGGCAGCCAGTAGTATAAAAGCCCAAAGATAACTTCCGTTGATATCGTAAATATATCCTGCCAATACCGGTCCGATAGCCGCTCCGGCGGTTAAGCTGGTATTCAATAAACCGAATACCGAACCTAAAGATTTCACGCCAAAAAGTTCCGCGGTCAAGGGGCTGACCGGGACGAAGAAAGTGCCCCACGAAAAACCGAATACTAGAGCGAAAATAACCAGCATCCAATAATCTGCAGCAAAAATTAAACAGACCAGGCTTATGAGGAGCAGCGACATCCCCAGGGTAATGGTTGTACGATGGCCGATTTTATCGGCAACGAAACCCATCGTCATTCTGCTGAGAATGCTGGTTATGCTAATGAAAGACATCAGCGTGACGGCGGCGGCGTTGGGAATATGCAAACCCCGGGCGTGAATTACGATATGAGCCGTGAGGGCAAATACAGCCGTCGCGCCGAGGACATTGGCAGCGTAAAACAGCCAGAACTGAATTTTCTTTACAGACTGAGCAAGAGTCAGTCCGGTGACAGGTTTTTTCAGGGATACTACATCAGTCCGTCCGGTTTCTCCGAAAGGCAACTGCCCCACACTCTGAGGGTCACGTTTTAGAAATTGAGCACAGATTACGGTGACGACCAGGGTGATTATCCCGACTACAATAAAGGTGAAGCGCCAATCACGTACGGTTATTAACCAGCCGCTCAGCTGGGAAAATATTATCGTTCCCACAGCCATACCGGAAG
>CAZJQF010000140.1:0-3520 GCA_964547925.1 uncultured Dehalococcoidales bacterium | reverse complement strand
ATAGGCAATTCTCAGTATGACCAGTATATAGTGTCTGATATTTTTATATATTGGTGATTTGAATTTCTTTACCTGGATTCTCTTTAGATGCCGTATGAATTTCGAATCGGCACGTTTTGCAACGGAATGGAAATGGATGTTTATTGGCTTTTGTATTACAATGAAAGACTAAAAGAAAACGAAAATATAGAGCCCACAAAGAAGATATGAAACTTCCGCCAGATACTAAAAAGTTATTAGAGCAAGAAATCTCTTATTATGATTCGTTTACTAATAAAATCACTACCGACTACGGGAAAATATATTACAATCCTTTTCATCCATCATCATGGGACAGTAATCATGCCCATATTCTGGATATCAACGGTAATATTGAACTTGTCCTCCAGAATATTATCCGGTTTTACCGAGGTTATAAACTCATTCCCCGTGTTTACATGTCATTCATCGATAATGAGATTGAAAAGTTGCAACCTCATTTTAAATCCCATGGATTTACTATGGATATCTATACGAACGAATTCATGGTTTATCCGACTCGAGAGGCTCGAATAATTGAATCTCCAGCTTCGATACGAAGAATTACACAACTTTCAGATGATATCGTTGAATTGATTCATACGGAAGAATCCGGGGATTGGAGCATCAATGTTCTAAACACTTCAATTAAAGACGACCGATTCCATTTATTAGGATTGTTTCAGTCTAATAAATGTTTATCAATAGCATCCATTCGTATTATGGATAGCTATTCCCGGATAGACGATGTCAAAACACACAAGGAATTCCGCGGCCGTCATTATGGGACTCAGCTTATACTTTACTTAGCTAATTATCATAGCTCCATTTCGGACAATTGTCTCTATCTTTGGGCTCACAATCCTATAGCTCTTAGACTGTATAAAAATGTCGGTTTTCAGAAGATAATGGTTAATACACCTTGTTGGGATGCCCACTTAGCTGAGTAATAGCTTATTGCGTGTAGGCAAAGGTTACAGCAATAAAACTCCAACAAGTATAATACTCCTAATATTTGGCTATCCAGTTTGATTCTTTAATGTCATTCCCTACCTGATCGGTAATAACATTATTATCCTTTTATTTTCCTCCATTTCCCCTTTATTTCGCCTTATTCTATGTGTATTTTCCTTTTGTTTTTTATTCCCTGATTCTCAAATCAATAGCCTTGCATCTGTTTTTGCTTAATCCCGCCCCCGGTATTCTTTTATTCTGAAAGCTGAACGCTGAGAGCTGACAGCTATTAGAGCGAAATTTGCGTTTGACTTATTAGCACACCTGTGCTATTATCAATTTCTCATCAATGAATTGTTTCATTATTGGGAGTTATTCTAATTAATAATTTATTAACCGCTGACTCTGCAAAATAATGTGTTCTTAAAATATATAAACAATTCATCGACCGGTATTATTAATTAATCCACTTACCGAACTTCCCCGACGGTACTTTGTCAGAGAAAGTGAGAGATGGCTGAAGGGAGAGAAGGAGAGGAACTCATCATCTCTTTCTCTCACCTTCAGAGTGAGTAATTATTAAAGGCAGATGGTGTGATTATGAGGGAAAACAAGAGATTCTTCGAAATCACTTTTGGTGAGTTCTCAGAATGACAAAAAAGGAATTAAACCGATTTGTTTCGAATTGTTTCATCACACTCAAAGCAATTATTTTCAGCCTCGAAATTACCGAATTGTTTCCCAACTTTTTTTTGTAAGCAGAAGCTTACAATCCCGTATGACCGGAGGGAATCGGGATATTGAAATATCGGTATGTATTTGTAGTATTGGTAGTATTAAGATTATTGCTGTTATACTTTTCTTTAGAGGTTTTACGTGTCCCAGAAGTTTGAAATTTTCTCCGATTTTAATATGACGGGCGACCAGCCGCAGGCCGTCGATAAACTGGTCGGCGGTTTACAGCAGGATTTTAAGAAGCAGACCCTGCTCGGTGTGACCGGCTCCGGCAAGACGTTTACGATGGCCAACATCATCCAGAAAGTTCAGCGTCCCACGCTGGTGATGTGCCATAATAAGACGCTCGCCGCCCAGCTTTATGCCGAATTTAAGGACTTTTTCCCCAAAAACGCCGTGGAATATTTCGTCAGCTATTACGATTACTACCAGCCGGAAGCTTACGTGCCCCAGCGTGACTTATATATCGAAAAGGACGCCGATATCAACGAGGAAATCGATAAGCTCCGCCACGCCGCTACCCGTTCCCTCTTCGAGCGACGGGATACGCTCATCGTTGCCTCCGTTTCCTGCATTTATGGCCTCGGCGAGCCGGAGGAATACCGCTCGTTCGTCTTGAGCCTGAAACGCGGCGAAAAATATCTTCGCGATAAGGTCGTCCGCCAGCTCGTCGATATGCAGTACGAGCGCAACGACATCGATTTCACCCGCGGCAAGTTCCGCATCCGCGGCGATACGTTGGAAATCCAGCCTGCCTATGAAGAAATGGCGTTAAAATTCGAGTTCTTCGGTAATGAAATCGAGCGGATTATCCGCATCGACCCGCTTACCGGCGAAGTGCTCGCCAATCTGGACGCCATCGATATTTATCCCGCCAAGCATTTCGTAACCTCAAAAGAGAAACTGGAACTGGCCTTCGAGAGCATTCAAAAAGAACTGGAAGAACGCCTGAAAGAACTGAAATCTCAGGATAAACTGGTGGAAGCTGCCCGGCTGGAGGCCCGCACCAATTACGACCTCGAAATGATGAAAGAGGCCGGTTACTGCTCAGGTGTGGAAAATTACTCCCGCCACCTTTCCCAGCGGGCACCGGGCAGTGCCCCCTGGACGCTGCTGGATTACTTTCCGGACGACTTTTTACTATTTATCGATGAATCCCATATGAGCCTGCCGCAAATCCGCGGGATGTTCCGCGGCGACTTTTCCCGGAAGCAAACTCTCATCGATTACGGCTTCCGTTTACCTTCGGCACTGGATAACCGCCCGCTCAATTTCAAGGAGTTCGAGCAGCGTATTAACCAGGTTGTTTACGTCTCGGCTACCCCGGATGACTACGAACGCGAGCACAGCTCCCAGATTGTCGAGCAATTAGTCAGACCGACCGGCCTGTTGGAGCCGACGGTTGAGGTCAAACCGACGAAAAACCAGATTGACGACCTGCTGCACCAGATAAAAACCAGAGTCGGCCGCGGCGAACGCTGTCTGATAACCACACTGACCAAGCGGATGGCGGAAGAGCTGGCCGATTACCTCCTTGAAATGGGGGTAAAGACGCACTATCTCCACTCGGAAGTGCAGACTCTGGAACGCGTGGAAATACTCCGCAGCCTGCGGCTGGGTGTTTACGACGTCGTCGTCGGTATTAACCTGCTCCGCGAAGGGTTAGATTTACCAGAAGTCAGCCTGGTCGCCATTCTCGATGCGGATAAGGAAGGTTATTTACGTTCCGACGTGGCTTTAATCCAGACGATGGGACGCGCCGCCCGCCATATCGAAGGTCATGTCATAATGTACGCTGACAGAGTCACCGGCT
>CAZJQF010000139.1:0-3524 GCA_964547925.1 uncultured Dehalococcoidales bacterium | reverse complement strand
TAGCACTAACATATACGATCTTAAGGATACTCCATATCTCATACGGGCAGCAGTAGTCAAAAGAACAAGTGATAAAGAAAAGATTACAAACCCTGGTGAAACACTAAAGAAAGTTCTACAACGGATTGAAACTATACCTGGGGTAAACGGCAAGTCCGTAATTTTATCGATGAATATGCCTTAAAAGACGGCCGGCGTTTATATTTACTGGGCGAAGGCAGACTGATTAATCTCGCTGCGGCGGAAGGCCATCCGGCCAGCGTAATGGATATGAGCTTTGCCAATCAGGCGTTATGTCTGGAATATCTGGTTAAGAATAAAGGCAAGCTGCAGAAAAAGGTGTATTCGGTGCCTCAGGACATCGATAAGCAGGTAGCCCGTTTAAAACTGGATTCAATGGGTGTTAAAATAGATAAACTGACCCCGGAGCAGGTTAAATATCTGGCTTCCTGGAACGAAGGGACTTAGAAAGTAATCAGTATTTTGTAGTTTGTGATTAACAATAACTTAAAAAGGAGAACCATGGAAAATTGTTTTAATGAATCGCCAAAATATATGTTCACCTCGGAATCGGTTACCGAGGGACATCCGGATAAAATTTGCGACCAGACCGCTGATGCGATTCTGGACGTGATGCTAACGGATGACCCGAAGTCCAGAGTCGCCTGCGAAATAGCCGTTACCAACGGTTTAATGATAATTTTGGGTGAAGTCACTACAACATGCTATGTCGAAATTCCCGATGTTGCCCGGAGCGTAATAAAAGATATCGGTTACACTCATCCCGAATACGGCTTTGATTACCAGAGTTGCGGTATCTTGGTTTCGTTGAACCGACAGTCACCGGATATCGATGCGGGTGTAAGTAACTCTCGGGAAGCGAAAAAGGGTTCGAAGGATGAGTTGGACAAGGTCGGTGCGGGCGACCAGGGTATGATGGTCGGATTTGCCTGTAATGAAACAGAGGAATTGATGCCTTTGCCTGTGGATTTATCACATAAATTGACCCGCCGTTTAGCTTATGTCCGGAAGAACGGGATTTTGGATTATCTCCGTCCGGACGGTAAATCACAGGTTACAGTGGAATACCACAACGGTAGACCGGCACGTATCGACAGCGTCGTTATCGGTGCTCAGCATAATCCCGGAGTGGAAAAACATATCGAAAAAGATATTATTAAAGAAGTTATCAAGCCCATTGTTCCGGCAGAACTGATGGATAAGAATACCAGGTTTATCGTTAACGGCACCGGTAAGTTTGTCGTCGGCGGTCCGGTATCCGATACCGGCTGCACCGGCCGCAAAATACTGGTGGATACTTACGGCGGAATGGCCCGGCACGGCGGTGGTGCTTTCTCCGGCAAAGACCCAACTAAGGTTGACCGTTCTGCGGCTTATATGGGACGCTATGTGGCGAAAAACCTGGTCGCGGCCGGATTAGCCGACCGTCTGGAAATTCAGATAGCATACGTTATCGGGGTCGCTCATCCGTTATCCGTCTCAGTAGAAACATTCGGGACCGGTAAAGTCAGCCAGGAAGTCATTCTGAATGTAATCAATAAGCATTTTGATCTGCGTCCGGCGGCTATTATCAATACTCTCAATTTACGGCGTCCGATTTACCGCCAGACCGCATCCTACGGCCATTTCGGGCGTCATGATCTGGATTTACCCTGGGAGAAAACCGATAAAGCGAAGATTATCCGGAAAGAAGTATTCGGTAAAAAATAATAGGAGCGCGGCAGATAAATAATCCCATCAAATTCGGGACGGACGGCTGGCGGGCGGTTATCGCTCAGGATTTTACCTTCGATAACGTGCGTATTTGTGCTCAGGCAACGGCTGATTACCTGAAGCGGGCGGGGCTGGCCAAGAGGGGAATCGTTATCGGTTATGATACCCGTTTTGGTTCGGAGGATTTTGCGGACGTCTCTGCAGAGGTGCTGGCCGGAAACGGGATCAAAGTATATTTGTGCCCGGCGGCAGCACCGACACCGGTAATCAGCTACGGTGTCACAGCGAAAAAAGCGGGCGGGGCTATTATTATTACGGCGAGCCACAACCCCGCAAGCTATAACGGTTTCAAAATTAAGTCTGCCGATGGGGCTTCCGCACCGACGGAGACTATTTCTCAAGTTGAAAAGCACGTCTCGAGAATTTTCAACGAACGTAAAATCAACTCGTTTCCGAAAGCAGAAGCGAAAAAATGCGGATTAATCGAGAGCTATGATATTTTTCCGGACTACTTGAGGCAAATAAATACGCTTATCGATTTAGCCCCGATTAAAAAGACAAATCTGAGAGTAATCGTCGATACGATGTACGGTGCAGGCTCCGGTTATTTTAATAAGATTCTCTCCGGCGGTAACATAATCATAAACGAAATTAATAATGAACGTAATCCGTCTTTCCCCGACATTCATCCCGAGCCGATTGCCGAGAATCTAAAAAAGCTATCAGCTACGGTGAAGAGACGTAAGGCTAACATCGGTATTGCCACTGACGGTGATGCCGATCGTATCGGGATTACCGATGAAAACGGAATATTTCTAACCCAACTTCAGGTTTTTGCGTTAATCGCGTGGTATTTTCTGGATGTCCGTAAAGAACGCGGGGCAATCGTTAAGTCTATTACGACAACAAATATGCTGAACCGGCTGGGGGAAATCTATAAAGTGCCCGTATTCGAAACAAAAGTAGGTTTTAAATATATCGCTCCTATTATGCTTAAAGAGAACGCTTTAATTGGCGGCGAGGAAAGCGGCGGCTACGGATTCCGCGGCCACGTCCCGGAACGTGACGGCGTACTGGCCGGGCTGTATTTTCTGGATTTTCTGGTTAAAACAGGGAAGACTCCTTCGGAGTTATTAACCGGTCTTTATAAAAAAGTTGGTCTGCATTATTATCACCGCATCGATATTGAGTTTCCGGAAATACAACGGCAAGAAATTATAAAAAGAGTAGAAGACCGAGCACCCGATGAAATCGACAGCGTTCCGGTAAAAAAGCTCGAAAAGTCGGATGGCTTCCGCTTTGTACTTCAGGACGGAAGCTGGCTGCTGATACGTTTTTCGGGAACCGAGCCGCTTCTCAGGATATATGCGGAAACAGACAGCAAGGAACGCGTAGATAGATTATTGAGCCTGGGCAGACGCATCACAGGGGTGTAGTATGGTGGATAAATTACCGCATAAAACAGAAAAACCCTGGGGTTATGAGCTTTTATTTGCCTTAACGCCGAAATATGCCGGAAAAATGATTTTTGTAGCTAAAGGTCACCGTCTTAGCCTGCAGTACCATGCTAATAAAGATGAAACCATGCTGGTTCAGCAGGGTAAAGCCGTTATTGAAGTAGGGGAAACCGAAAAGGATCTGAAGCAGGTTACTCTTAATCCCGGAGACAGCATCCACTTATCTCCTAAAACAAGGCACCGTTTACAGGCTATCGAAGATACGGTTTTATTCGAAGTATCGACACCGGAGTTAGATGACGTAACGCGTCTGGCGGATGATTACGGGCGAGC
>CAZJQF010000138.1:0-3575 GCA_964547925.1 uncultured Dehalococcoidales bacterium | reverse complement strand
CGCCGGAATGGTATGAATATTTAATCTTTAATCTATGTCTTTGATTTATTTACTTTATTTCACCGGTATCTCTATCTCCAAACGGGTACCTGTCCCGGGAGATGACTGAATATTAGCGGTGCCTCCCAGCAAATGGGCTCTTTCCCGTATCCCGGCCAGACCGAGTTTCCCGGTACGCGGCAGGTTGTCTACAGGCTCCGTCAGACTGAAGCCCATGCCGTTGTCACTGATAGTCAGGTGAACTGCTTCCGGTGTGAAATCAAGAACTACTTCAGCCTCCGTAGCCTGAGAGTGTTTGCCGATATTGTTGACGGCTTCCTGGACGATTCTAAAAATCTCGGTTTCCTCTTCTGGGGAATACCGTTTCATTTCACCTGACACTTTAAATCCGGCTTTTATCCCGTATCTGTCCTGTAAGGCTTTTACCAGAGACCGCAGCGCCGGCACCATGCCTAAATCGTCCAGTACGGAAAGGCGTAATTTCTGGCTGAACTGGTGGATATTCTGGACGCCTTCATTGATACGTACCAGCATATCTTTCAGAAAATTGATGTTTTCCGGGCTCATCCCGTGCTCTTTACGGATGAAGTTGTCCAGTTCCCGGGAGAGCGACCCGAGGAATTGTGCGGTGTCGTCGTGCAGTTCGCGGGCAATACGCTTTCGCTCTTCTTCTTGGGCGCCGGTGACAGCCTTTAAATAGTAATGTAAATTTTCTTCGGCAATCTTCCGCTGGGTAACATCTTCCAGCGTCTCGATGACACCGACGTTTTTCCCGTTTTTATCCTTGATGGGACTTGCCGTAAAGCGGAGCCATTTACCCTCGGGGTCGAGGTCCGGAAAAAACTCTTCCGCTTCGTAAGCGCCTTCGATAAGCGCGGATTTTTTACAGCTTGGCCCGTAATATTTCTCTATCTCTTTATCGCTGGCCCCGTCGGCAATTAAATCCGCCATCGCCGGGCGTTTTTCCCGGTAAAATGCCTGCCACTGTCCGTCCGTTCCTAAAATATCTTCCCGCTTTATGCCGGAAAGCACTTCCATTGCCGTATTCCAGTAGGCAACTTTATGACGGCTGTCAATGACGAATGAGGCAATAGAGGAGCCGTCGATGATTTGGGCTAAAAGCTCGGAGTCTAATTTGGAATTTTCCGCTTGTTTCTTTTTGTGCGGGGACATCAGGGTAAGTCCTTAAGGTTCAGCCAGCCTGCCTTAAGACCGTACATAATCGCTTCGACGCGTGAACCCACGTCGAGCTTATTGAAGATAGTACGTAAAATTCCCTCGACGGTTCGTCGGCTCAGGTTCAGCTCTCTGGCGATATCCTTGTTTCCTAACCCTGCAGCGACCAGCTTAAGGACGGCGGCTTCCCGCTGGCTGAGGATTTCCTCTACTTCAGAGGGTTCCCTGGGCTTGACCTGCATCTTGACCCGTCCGATAACTTTCTGGAGAACGGCATGGTCGAGGACCGGTTCCCCTTTATAAACGGACTGTACCGCCCGTATTAATTCGTCCCCGCCGGTAGTTTTCAACAGGTAACCCGCCGCACCGGCATCGAGCAGGCCGAAGATATACTCGTCATCGTCGTAGGCGGTAAGAATAAGAATCGCCGTCGTAGGGCGGCGGCTCTTGATTTGTTTCGTGGCCTCTATGCCGTTTAACTTCGGCATCGCGATATCCATAATAACCACGTCCGGCTGTTTTTCCATTACCAGTGCGACGGCTTCTTCACCG
Source organism: uncultured Dehalococcoidales bacterium (assembly GCA_964547925.1). Classification (GTDB taxonomy): domain Bacteria; phylum Chloroflexota; class Dehalococcoidia; order Dehalococcoidales; family JAFGLR01; genus JAFGLR01. The sequence goes on along the minus strand of CAZJQF010000138.1, from coordinate 1,847 downwards.
TCACCGGCTTCCCCGACAACCTGTATGCCGGTTTCATCTTCCAGCAGCCGCCGGATGCCCTCGCGTGTGATGATGTGATCTTCCGCCAGAATAACCTTAATCTTATCCATATTTCTGCCCTCAATTAAGTATAAACTACCGCCGTATCAGGTGACAATTGCGTTGCAGGCGTATCTCGTTAGCGTATTTTACGCATAATAATCCGTTTTTCAATAAGTAATCTCCGCTAAATAATTGGGTATTTATTGTTTGTTAAATACGCATCTGCAACGATGTAGTTTATTAACTTCGGATGTATAGTTAAGGAGAAGTTAATAAATATCAATACTAATTCAGGCTTGGTATAGCTTTGATAAAGGAAGGTTGAAATGAACGAATCCAGAAAAAAATGTAAATGTAATTGCGTCGATGACGAACCGGAAAAGTGTTATTCTTTCAGGCATGTTAAGCCCGGCGAAAAACCGATTCTTGAAACGGTTCATCATTTATGTTCCTGCCAGTGTCATGCCGACTATCTCGAAGGCGATACCGATGTATTTAAAGGGTAATTACGGCGTATTTTAACCGGGCTGTTTCCCGGCTATAAGCAATCTCAGATATAGCACACCCAATGAAAGGTTATAAACATTTCCGGACTCGGTGGGGAGGAACGACGGGACGACGATACAAACGTAACAAAAGCCGGTTTTACCGCGGTTGCTGTTGAGGCCGGTCACCTGACAATCCTGCTTTAATCGGTACCGACGATACAAAATTAAATCCTTATCGGTTATTGACGGGTGGAAATGTGGAGGAGTAGATATGGATTTCCAATTTACGGAAGAACAAAAAATGCTGCGGACGATGGTTCGCGAAGTCGCTCAGAACGAAATAGCGTCTAAAGCGGCTAAAGTTGATGAAGAGGCCATTTACCCGGCGGAAAGTGTCAATAAACTTGCCGAACTGGGTATGATGGGCATTCCTTTCCCGGAGAAATACGGCGGCGCCGGTGCCGGACCGGTAGAGTTCGCTCTCGTTACCGAAGAACTCGCCAGAGTGTGTGCTTCTACGGCGACTGTTTATTTCGTTACCGCCGGCTTAGCCGGGAAACCGGTTTATAAGTTTGGTACCGAGGAACAGCGTCAAAAGTTCACGGTACCCATCGCACAAGGGAAAAAGATAGCGTGTTTTGGTTTGACGGAGGAGAGCGCCGGCAGCGATGCCACCGGCATACGTACTCTGGCTAAGAAGGTAAACGGCGGTTATATCTTAAACGGCAGCAAGATATTTATCACCAACGGTAAGGAAGCTGATATCGCCGTCATTTTTGCATCTATCGACCCGGCTTTAAAGCACAAGGGTATTACGGCTTTTCTGGTGGAGAAAGGCACTCCCGGTTATTCGGTCGGCAAACTGGAACATAAGCTCGGTATCCGCGGCTCTTCTACGGCTGAGCTGGTCTTCGAGGACTGCTTTATCCCGGAGGCTAATCGGCTGGGTGACGAGGGCGAGGGTTTTAAAATTGCGATGTCCGCTATCGATTCCAGCCGTATCAGCGTGGCCGCTCAGGCACTCGGTATCGCTCAGGGAGCCTTCGATGCTTCCCTGTCTTATGCCACCACCCGCCGTCAGTTCGGCAAAGAGCTGGGTAATTTCCAGGCAATTCAATGGATGCTGGCGGATATGGCTACGCGAATCGATGCGGCCCGCCTGATGGTTTACCGGGCAGCTTATCTCGAGGAAACCGGACAGCCGTTCGTGAAAGAGTCGTGTATGGCGAAACTGTTAGCCCCGGAAGTCGCTCAATTTGTCTGCGACCGGGCCATCCAGATTCACGGCGGTTACGGCTATGTGAAAGACTATCCGGT
>CAZJQF010000137.1:1973-3653 GCA_964547925.1 uncultured Dehalococcoidales bacterium | reverse complement strand
CCCCAGCGGGAGCCGACTACGATCAGTATATTTACGGCTCCGGAGACGGTAGCCGGAGCCTCGGTGGATGTGAATTTCACCACGCAGCCGGTCATCCTGGTGAAAGACCAGCTGGACGAACCGCTGCCGGGGGTAACGGTTACCGTGACGCGGCAGACCGGGACGGGCACCTTGAGAGGGACGACGACGGCGGTAACCGATGCAGACGGCCTGGCGACATTTACGAATCTGGGTTATAACAAGTCGGGCGAGACTTTCAGCCTTCGTTTTACCTCAGGCGGCGTTTTTGTCACCAGTGATACGATGGGGCCTTTATCTGTCGGTGCGATAGCGAAAATCAGGGTAGAGACGAAGGCAGACGGTACCGGTACCGTAGTGCCTGCCCAGAGCATTACAGTGGGTAACTCGATAACCGTTTATGGTATAACCAGAGACCAGTATAACAATTTCATCGGGAATCCGGCCGACACGACCTGGAGCCTGACGAGTAAGATAGACGGCGTAAAGGATAGCGACCTCAGTGCTGCCACCGGAGCGAGTGTTACGATGACCGGTAGTGCCGCCGGTTCGGCGATAATTCATGCGGAAAACGGCGGGTTAGAGGGTAATTCCGGTAAAATTACTGTTGTGAGCAGTGGGGGCGGCGGTGGCGGTGGTGGCGGCGGAGGAGGTGGCGGTGGCGGTGGCGCAGCTCCTCCCGGAGATACCCCGGGTGTTACCTATGTAAAAGGACTGATAGGCATAACCGGAGAATTCATAGAAGATATTACGGCCCTTTCAGATGATAAAATGGCAACGTTATTCATTCCGAAAGGAACCGTGGGAAGCACGATATACGGATTTCCGTTATGGGAAATATCCATTTTAAAGGTGACGAACCCGCCGGTGCCTCCGGCCGGTAACAGTGCCGTGGCGCTGTGTTATGAGTTCGGGCCCAGCGGAACTTATTTCAGTCAACCGGTAACCATAACCATAATATATGATACTGACTTATTGCCGGAAGGAGCGGACACATCCGCTTTATATATAGCCTGGTGGAACGAACCGACGCAGGAATGGATAATGCTGGAAGGCATCGTGGATCCGGTATACCACACGATTACGATTACGGTTAACCATTTTACGAAGTTCGGTGTATTTGTTCCCAGCGAACCGGCGAGAACACTGGCGAGTGATTTCAGTGTCAGCCCTCCCAGCGTTCAAACCGGCGAAAATGTTACGGTTTCCGTATCGATTGATAATATCGGCGACCTGGCCGGCAGCGAGACGGTGGATTTGTTAATTAACGGCGAAAAAGTCGATACAAAGACGGTAACGGTCAAAGGAAATTCGACTTTAACGGTGACGTTTACTTACGTACCGGACGAAGCCGGAAACTACACGGCAAGCATCGGGCGGTTCAGCGGTTCCTTCACGGTGAAGAGCCCGCCGCCTGTAACGGAAGCTTTAACGACGCCGGTACCTGTAACGACTTCCGAAACACCGTCTACAACGACGAAACCGGTAGTCAGTACGACTCAGACGACTTCGGCAACACTAACTATTATGTCAACTACATCCTCCCCTGCTCCGGTTAATACCGGCAACCGGTGGCTCGTTCCCATTATCCTGGGGGTATCGATTGTTATCGTAATACTGATAGTATTGATAATATTACAGAAACGCAGAGCAAAATAACGG
>CAZJQF010000137.1:0-1873 GCA_964547925.1 uncultured Dehalococcoidales bacterium | reverse complement strand
AAAATTGCCATCCCCGACGGGATATTGAACAAGCCGGGTAAACTGAGCGAAGAAGAATGGACTATTATGCGGAAGCACTCGACCTTCGGCGAAGAAATATTAAAAGATGCCGAAGCGGACTTTTTAAAGATGGCCGAGACGATTGCGTTGACGCACCACGAGCGGTGGAACGGTACCGGCTATCCGTTCGGGCTGAAAGGCGAACAAATACCGCTCGCCGGGCGTATCGTGGCCGTGGCTGATGTTTTCGACGCGCTGACATGGGAACGCCCTTATAAACAACCTCTGCCCCTGGATAAAGCCTTTGCCGTTATCCGCTAAGGCAGCGGCAGCTATTTCGACCCAAAAGTCGTGGATGCCTTCTTCGGTATTCAGGATGAAATTGAGGCGGAATACAACTGGTGGAAATTCATCGGTTTGGAGACCGATGCGAAGACGGTAACCGATTAATTCCCCGGTTTCTTTACGGATAACAACAGCCGCTCTGCCTCCGGAACCTGTTTCTTCTTGATATGGAATAAAACTTTCCAGGGGACATTATTTTCATTAATGTTTTTAAAAACAATCTGCCAATCGAACAGCCGGTGTTTCAATTCAGCTTTAACGACCTGTTTATGAGGTATCGTAAAGTTGCGCGGATTCAGAACGACCAGTCCATCCGGAGTGGTATCTTTAGCCTTACTCCGGCGGGATTTGGTTAGTTCATAAAGCTTGATACTTTCTTTCTTTTGGTCCCAGGCGTTACCGATTAAGGCAGTCCGCAAGGTGTATTTCGGGGGAGCGTCCTCCGGATGTCTTATGTTAACCGCAATTACCCGCATATCGGTAAAGTAAAGGTCGTAAACGATATCGAAATTATGGATATATACGTCCTGGATGGTACCAAGGATTTCTTCCATCAGCCGGCAACCCCTTGTTTAAAATTACCAGTATTATGTCCCGGGAGATTTCAATTTCACAATTACCGCTTTATTACTCTTGGAGACATCAGCCACAGAGGGTAAATTCCCGATTATTTGCAGCAAAGGCAGCGGCACCTTCAGAGATAAGATAACCGTGGTGCCTTCTTTAACGGAGCCGGTGCTGAGAATAAGGCTGACGTTTTCCAACTGCTGCAGTGATAGTTCGAAATTCTTCATTTGTTTGAAGTCGATAGGCGGTACTACAGTCAGCGTGACCGTTTCGGAGAAATACTCCCCTCCCGGAGGGGCTTTCTCGGTCACGGGTTGTTTTGTTTCTTTAGCGGCCTTTTCGGCGGCTTCCTGCTGAGCCTTTTCTTCCGCGGCCGTACGTTTGGCGGCTTCGGCATCCTGCTGGGCTTTCAGCCTGGCAGCCTGTTCTTCTTCGATAGCTTTTCGTTTAGCTTCCTCGGCGTCACGCTTAGCCTTTTCTTTGTCTTCTATTTCTTTACGCTTCGCTTCTTCAGCGTCACGCTTAGCCTTCTCTTTGGCCTCTTCAGCATCCCGTTTCGCTTTCTCTTTGGCGGCGATTTCGGCTTCTTTGCGGGCTTTTTCGGCGGCTTCCTGCTGAGCCTTTTCTTCGGCGGCTTTGCGTTTAGCCGCTTCGGCATCCTGCTGGGCTTTCAGTTTGGCAGCCTGTTCTTCTTCGATGGCTTTACGTTTGGCTTCCTCAGCGTCCCGTTTGGCCTTCTCTTTCGCTTCTTCGGCGTCTCGTTTCGCTTTTTCTTTAGCGGCCTTTTCGGCGGCTTCTTGGAGGGCTTTATCCTCGGCGGCTTTGCGTTTGGCAGCCTCGGCGTCCTGTTTGGCTTTTACTTTAGCGGCCTCGGCATCGCGCTTAGCCTTCTCTTTGGCTTCTTCAGCGTCGCGCTTGGCCTTCTCTTTGGCAGCGGCTTCGGCTTCTTTACGCGCCTTTT
>CAZJQF010000136.1:0-3656 GCA_964547925.1 uncultured Dehalococcoidales bacterium | reverse complement strand
ACGCTTGCCTGAAAGCCGTTTCGCTGGCTGAAGAAAGCGGCCTTCTGTCTCTGGCGGATGATTCCGGACTGGAAGTGGACGCCCTCGGCGGCGAGCCCGGACCGATGTCCGCCCGCTACGCTGGTACCGGAGCCACCGATAAAGACCGGGTTAACTATCTTCTCAAACGGATGGAAGGCATCCCGCCGCATAAACGCACCGCCCGTTTCCGCTGCGTGATTGCCGTGGCTAAACCCGACGGAACCGTGAAAACATGTTCCGGCGAATGTCATGGTGTTATCACCAGAGAACCGAAAGGCGAAACCGGCTTCGGCTACGACCCGATATTTTATCTGCCGGAGTTTAATAAAACAATGGCGGAACTGCCGCTCGAAATAAAAAATAAGGTCAGCCACCGCGGTAAGGCCGCCCGCCAGGTTTCCGGCTTGCTGGTGAAATTGGGTATAATATAAATAGTAATGAACTATGAGTTTTGAGTTAATATTATGACCTGCATATCGGATTCATTCCAGCGCCCCATCAACTATCTCCGCGTCTCCGTGACGGACAGATGCAACCTCCGCTGTGTTTACTGCATGCCGGAAGAAGGCATCCCGTTCATCGACCACGCGGAAATTCTTTCTTTCGAAGAAATTATCCGTATTATCAAAGCCGCCGCTGAGTTGGGCATTACCAAGGTCAGACTCACCGGAGGCGAGCCGCTCGTCAGGGCAGGACTGCCCGACCTTATCAAATTGATTACCCGGATTAAAACCATCGAGGATATCGCCCTGACCACCAACGGAATTCTTTTAGCCGAAAAGGCCGCCGAACTGAAAGCGGCCGGCCTGAAACGGGTCAATATCAGTTTGGATACGCTCAAACCGGAACGTTTTCAATCGATTACCCGGTGTAAGTTTGAACTAGGTAACGTGCTGTCGGGAATAAAGGCTGCCGAAGCGGCCGGACTGGTGCCGGTTAAAATCAACACGGTTGCTATGGCCGGGGTTAATGACGATGAAATTATCGATTTCGCCCGGAAAACCATCACCGAAGGCTGGAACGTGCGGTTTATCGAATTGATGCCGTTCGCCTCGGATGGGAAAGCGGATTCCCGATTCATTTCGGTTACCGATATTAAAAAACACCTGGACCCTCTCGGCAAAATGGAGCCGTTCAAACACTCCGCCGGTGCCGGTCCGGCCAAGTATTTCCGTTTTCCGGGCGCTAACGGGTCGGTGGGCTTTATTACACCGGTGACCGAACATTTCTGCTTCAACTGCAATCGATTAAGACTGACCTCGGACGGTAAATTAAGGCCTTGCTTACTTTCCGATAATGAGATAGATTTAAAGCAGCCGCTGCGCCGCAATGTGTCGCATGAAGATGTGAAAAAGCTTATCGAGCAGGCGATTAAGATGAAACCGCTCCGTCATCATATAACGGAGCAGCAGCCGGTAAAAAGACCGATGCGCCAGGTGGGCGGCTAAAATATCTGTTTGGGAGTATCCGATGCTGGAAATTTATACCGATGGAGCATTCAATCCGGTTACCCTGCAGGGCGGCTGGGCCGCCGTTATCATCAAAGACGGCAGTAAACAGGTCTATTCCGGCACAGTTCCCCACACCACCAATAACCGTATGGAAATTTCCGCCGCTATGGAAGGATTAAAACAGGTTCCGGAAAATAGCGAGGTCACCGTTTATACCGACAGCCAGTATCTTTTCGGCTGTATGTCCAGAGGCTGGGAAAGAAAAGCCAACCGCGACCTCTGGGAACAAATCGATAAAGTGGCCGCCGCCCGCCGTGTCAAATGGGAATGGATCGACCAGAATATTGTTAACGAATATCAAAAGGATGCCCATAATGCGGCAACTGCTCACGTCAGCACTAACGGTAACGGCAAGAAAACCGCACCGGCACTTTCGCACGTCGATGCCGCCGGCAAACCGAAAATGGTCGATGTTTCCGCTAAAGCCGATACCGAGCGTGAAGCCATCGCCAAATGCAGCGTTAAGATGAGGCCGGAAACACTCATCCTGATAAAAGAGAGCAAGACCGCCAAAGGCGATGTCTTAACCACCGCCCAAATAGCCGGCATTATGGGCGCCAAGCAGACGCCTTCGTTAATTCCGTTGTGCCATCCGTTATTAATCAATGAGGTAAAAGTCGAACTCGCGCCCGACGAGAAAAACAGCAGCGTCGAAATTACCGCCTCGGTGAAAAGTACCGGCAAGACCGGTGTGGAAATGGAAGCCCTCACGGCTGCAGCCGTTGCCGCACTAACGGTGTATGATATGTTAAAAGCCGCGGAAAAAGGCATTACGATTAATAACCTGCGGCTGGTGAAAAAAACCGGCGGCAAGAGCGGCACCGTCATACTCGAATGAAAAAATAGCATAGATATCAGTAACCGAATTTGAGCACCGGTGCCTATTGAACTTCTATTTAATATGCGGTATACTACTGAACACTAACAACGAAAAATCAAAAGTTAAAAATCAGAAATCAAATATCAAAAATATATATGAGTATTAGGATTTAGAACTTAGGACTTAGGATTTAGAATTTTAAAGTAGGGGTGTATTATGAAATTATCTTGTCTTCAGGAAAACCTTAACCGCGGTCTGAGTATCGTGCAGCGAGCTGTCGCCGTCCGCACGACACTGCCGATAACCAATAATGTATTACTGGCCACCGATAAATCCCGGCTGAAGCTCCAGGCAACCAATCTGGAAATGGCCCTGAGCTGCTGGATAGGCGGTAAGGTTGAAGAAGAAGGTGCGATAACCGTTCCGGCCAGACTGCTGACGGAATTCGTCGCTTCATTAAAGCCGGACAAGGTCGATATTACCCTTGCCCCGAAAACCAAAACATTAAGCTTAAAATGTGCCCGCTTCGAAGCCCGTATCAGCGGCGTCGATGCGGCTGATTTCCCGCCCGTACCTAAAGTGGAAGACGGCATCACCACCAAGGTTGAAGCGGAGGCGTTTCGCCAGGCCGTCCGGCAGGTCGTTTTTGCGGCTGCCGTAGAAGAATCCCGCCCGGTATTGACCGGCGTCGATGCCACCTTCGAAGATGGTCTATTAACCCTGGCCGCCGCCGATGGTTTCCGTCTGGCGGTTTTCAAGCTTCCTTTGGCGAATAAAGTCAGCCAGAAAGTCGAAGTGATTATACCCGCTAGAACTCTCGCGGAAGTCGAGCGTTTGGCGACCAGCAACGAGCCGGTGGAAATTTTCGTCAATCCGAATAAGAGCCAGGTGCTTTTCCGCCTGCGCAACGAGTCCGAACCGAAGGATATCGAGCTTGTCTCCCAGCTGGTACAGGGCACCTTCCCGAAATATAACCAATTAATACCGCAGAGTTTCACCACAAAAGCTATCGTCGATGTTCAGGAATTCCTGCGGGCGACCAAAACCGCCGCTATCTTTGCCCGCGACGGCAGCGGCATCGTCAGATTGATTATGACTCCCGGCGGCGAAATGACCACCGGTAAAGTGACCGTTTCCGCCCGCTCGGAAGAAATCGGCGACGATGTCGGCGAAATCGATGCCACCACCGAAGGCCCAGAGGCCAAAATCGCCTTCAACGGCAAATATATGATTGACGCCTTGAGCGTACTCAAAGAATCGCAGGTCGCTCTGGAGGTAACCACGCCGTCCAGCCCGGGTGTCTT
>CAZJQF010000135.1:0-3724 GCA_964547925.1 uncultured Dehalococcoidales bacterium | reverse complement strand
CGACCGCTGCTACTACTGCCGTAAAGACTTATTCCGGGAGCTTAAGCAAATCGCCAAACAAGAAGGCTTAAAATGGGTGGCTGACGGTACCAATTTTGACGACCGTACCGATTACCGTCCGGGTAGAAAAGCCGCCGAGAAAGCCGGAATCAGAAGCCCTCTCCTCGAAGCCGGTTTAACCAAAGATGAAATCCGCCAACTTTCGCGTGAAAAAGGCTTGCCTACATGGGATAAACCGGCCTCCCCGTGTCTGGCTTCCCGTATTCCCTATGGTACCCCTGTTACTTCGGATATCCTGAGTAAAATCGGTGAAGGTGAAAAATACCTACGGAGTCTCGGCTTAAAGCAGCTTCGTTTACGGCATCACGGCGACATCGCCCGTATCGAACTGGATGAAAAAGATTTGGCATCGGTTTTCAACGATAGATTAAGACGTGATATTGTGAAAAATATTAAATCCCTTGGTTATAAATATGTAACTCTTGACCTAACAGGTTACCTTACCGGCAGTCTGAATATTGGTATCAAACAGGAATAAAAAATGAAAATTGCTTATTTCGATTGTTTTTCCGGTTGCAGCGGCGATATGATTCTCGGGGCATTTATCGACGCCGGCCTCGAATTAAAAACCCTTAAGGAAGGCCTGAGCAGCCTGGATATCGGTGATTATAAACTCACCGCCGAAAAAGTAACGCGTTCTTCAATTAATGCCACCAAATTTAACGTAGTTATTAATGAACATACACACCACCATCATCGTCCTTTGAAAGATATTTTAAAAATTATCAAATCCAGCCGGCTGCCGAAAAATATAAAAGAACCGGCTGCCGCGATGTTTCAAAAGCTCGGTCAGGCGGAAGCCGCTATCCACGGTGTTAAAATCAGCGAAGTTGAATTCCATGAACTCGGAGCCGTCGATACTATCATCGACATTGTCGGCACATTAATCGCCCTCGATTCTTTTAAAATCGAACGGGTTTACGCCTCGGCGATACCCACCGGTTCCGGCTCGGTACGCTCGGCCCACGGGGTACTGCCCGTTCCGGCCCCGGCAACTCTTAAGATTTTAACTGAAGCCAATGCCCCCTTAATTACAGGTCCGGATAAAACCGATTCTCCGTCCGGAGAGCTGATAACGCCCACTGGAGCGGTACTGGTTACTTCTCTGGCTAAATTTGACCGACCCGATTTTACTGCGGAAAAAATCGGCTGCGGGGCCGGTAATAAAGATTTCCCCGGTTGGCCGAATATTATGCGTATCTGGCTGGGTGAAACATCCGAAATTACTGACGATGAAATGGTACTCCTCGAAACCAATATCGATGATATGAACCCACAGGTTTTCGGATATTTAATAGATAAATTGCTCGCGGAAAAAGCCGCCGATGTCTGGTTTACCCCGATTTATATGAAGAAAAACCGTCCTGCTGTTATGTTAAGTGTTCTTGCCGCGCCGTTATTAGAAAATAAACTTATCCAGATTATTATGCGGGAGACCACAACCCTGGGCGTCAGATCCCGCAAGGTTCCCCGGCATACCGCCCAGAGGGAAATTATTGATTTTAAATCTACGTTGGGTAAAGTACACCTCAAGCTGAAACGTTTTAATGACAACATTATCCAGTGTTCGCCTGAATACGAAGACTGCCGCGAGATAGCCATGAATAATAATCTCCCCCTGCTGGAAGTAATGCGGATTGTTCAGGCTGAAGCAGGTAGAAAGTTTCTGTCTTGAACCATAATCCTTTCACCCGTTCTGTAAATATTTATTAACTTACCTTTAAAATATTCCGTATACTCTTGACTTGTTATGATATAATTCTTAATACAATTCTTCAAAAGGAGGGAAACCGTTAATGAAAGACTTTAAAAACTTTATCATGCGGGGAAACGTGGTGGACATGGCGGTGGGTATCATCATCGGCGCTGCTTTCGGTGTCATCATCACTTCTTTAGTCAACGACATCATCATGCCGCCCATCGGTCTGGCACTGGGTAACGTTGACTTCACCAATTTATTTGTAGTTTTGAAACCCGCGGGAGCCAGTTTTGCCTCTCTTGCTGATGCGAAAGCTGCCGGAGCTGTTACTATTAATTACGGTTCGTTTATTAACACCGTAATTATCTTCCTGATTATCGCTCTGGTCGTCTTCTTCGGTATTGTCCGGCCTATCGCCAGATTGAATGCCAAGAAAACCCCGCCCCCCGTTGCCGGTCCTCCTACCACTAAAGAATGCCCTTACTGCAAATCCACCATAGCCATCGGAGCTACCCGCTGCCCAAATTGCACCTCTCAGCTCAGCTGATTAATACAATAGAATAATCTGTAACCAACCGAAATACATAAAAACGGCACGACTTAAACCGTGCCGTTTTTACTATTCTGCCCATCATATTCGGTTAAATTAACAAACATGCCGGTTGAATAAACCTTGATTCTCGAGTAATCTATTACGTAGAACAATGAATCGAACTTCCAATAAACAAAACGAAAAATTAAAGGCTCTGGTATTGTGTGCGGGAAAAGGGACACGTTTAAGCCCCTTAACCGACCATCTAGCCAAGCCTTTAATTCCTGTCGCTAACCGGCCGATGTTGTTCTACGTGTTAGACCGGATTATAGAAGTCGGTATTAACGATATCGGCATCGTCGTTTCACCGGGAAACCTGAAACAGATGCGTCAGACAGTCGGAACCGGGGCAAACTGGAACGCTTCTATCGAATACATCGTCCAGGAAGAAGCCAAAGGACTGGCTCACGCCGTATTATCTGCTGAAGAATATTTAGGGAAATCACCTTTCATGCTTTTCCTCGGAGATAATCTTATCGGGGAAAACCTTAAGCCGTTTTTAGAAAATTTTTTGACTGGAGATTCAGCGGCATCTATTTTACTGAAAGAAGTTGCCGACCCGCGGGCATTCGGGGTCGCTGTACTTGATTCGTCCGGCCGAGTAATACAAATGGAAGAAAAACCTCGCGAACCGAAAAGCAATCTCGCGATGCTTGGGATTTACCTGCTTAGACCGGAAATTTTCGAGGCAGCGAAAAGTATCAGCCCGTCCCGGCGGGGTGAACTGGAAATCACCGACGCCCTGCAATGGCTGCTGGATAGCGGTAAGACTATCGATAGTTATACCGTTAGCGGCTGGTGGCTGGACACGGGTAAAAGAGATGCCCTCTTGCTGGCAAACCGGGTTATTCTCGATGAATCGAAAAATAGAAATTTACTCGGTGAAATCGACGGCACAAGTCTCTTAGAGGGAAACATAAGTCTCGGTAAATTATCATCCTTAACAAACAGTCAAATAACCGGTCCGGTATTGATAGCCGAAGGGTGCCGGATAATCAATTCGGTTATCGGACCTTACACGAGTATCGGTGCCAATTCAATTATAGAAAATTCCATTCTCGAAAACGATATTATTTTGGCTGATTGCCGCGTCGGTGAACTTAAACTCACCGATAGTCTTATCGGTATAAACACAGAAATCCTGAGCCTCGGAAAGAAAGCTGAAGTTAACGGAATCATCACCGGCTGTAACACTAAAATGGTTTTATAGTAAATATGGCTAAAGAAACTTGACAATAATATTATATTTTACATTTAGCCTCAAAATACGTTAATATTAACATAGTATTTAAGGGACGCAGCTCTATCCGATTTTTCTTTTGTTGTTTAATCCCTGGCTATAGTGTTTGATAGGGAATATTGTCTCCATACTC
>CAZJQF010000134.1:0-3727 GCA_964547925.1 uncultured Dehalococcoidales bacterium | reverse complement strand
CGACCGCTGCTACTACTGCCGTAAAGACTTATTCCGGGAGCTTAAGCAAATCGCCCAACAGGAAGGCTTAAAATGGGTGGCTGACGGTACCAATTTTGACGACCGTAACGATTTCCGTCCGGGTAGAAAAGCCGCTGATGAAGCCGGAGTTAGAAGCCCTCTTTTCGAAGCCGGTTTAACTAAAGAAGAAATCCGCCGGCTTTCGTGTGAAATGGGCCTGCCGACCTGGGATAAACCCGCTTCGCCCTGTCTGGCTTCACGGATTCCCTACGGCATACCGGTTACCGCTGACATACTGGAAAAAATCGGCGAAGGTGAAAAATACCTTCACCGCCTTGGTTTGAAGCAGGTCCGCCTGAGACACCACGACGACATTGCCCGTATCGAGCTGGATGAAAAAGATATGGCGTCGGTTTTCGACGACGGATTAAGACGTGATATTGTGAAAAATATCAAAGCTCTTGGTTATAAATATGTAACTCTGGACCTAACAGGTTACCGTACCGGCAGCCTGAATATCGGTATTAAACAGGAATAAAAAATGAAAATTGCTTATTTCGATTGTTTTTCCGGTTGCAGCGGCGATATGATTCTCGGAGCATTTATCGACGCCGGCCTCGAATTAAAAACCCTTCAGGACGGCCTGAGTAGCATGAATATCGGTGATTACAAGCTCACCGCCGAAAAAGTAAAGCGTTCTTCAATTACTGCTACCAAATTTAACGTAGTTATTAATGAACATACACACCACCATCATCGCCCTCTAAAAGATATTTTAAAAATTATCAAGTCCAGCCGGCTGCCGAAAAATATAAAAGAACGGGCCGCGGTAATATTTCAAAAACTGGGCCAAACCGAAGCTGAAATCCACGGCGTGAAAATCAATGAGGTAGAATTCCATGAACTCGGAGCCGTCGACACTATTATAGATATCGTCGGTACCCTGATAGCTCTCGATTATTTTAAAATCGAACAGGTTTACGCCTCGGCGATACCCACCGGTTCCGGCTCGGTACGCTCGGCTCACGGGGTACTGCCCGTTCCGGCCCCGGCAACGCTTAAGATTCTGTCCGAAGCCAACGCTCCGTTAATCTCCGGACCGGATAAAACCGGTCTTCCTACCGGAGAATTGATAACACCTACCGGAGCGGTACTGGTTACTTCTCTGGCTAAATTTGACCGACCCTGTTTCACTGCGGAAAAAATCGGCTATGGGGCCGGTAATAAAGATTTCCCCGGTTGGCCGAATATTATGCGTATCTGGCTGGGTGAAACATCCGAAATTACTGACGATGAAATGGTACTCCTCGAAACTAATATCGATGATATGAACCCGCAAATATTCGGATATCTGATGGATAAATTGCTCGCGGAAAAAGCCGCCGATGTCTGGTTCACTTCTATCCAGATGAAGAAAAACCGTCCGGCTGTTATGTTAAGTGTTCTTGTTCCACCGTTATTTGAGAATAAACTTACCGAGATTATAATGCGGGAGACTACAACCCTAGGCGTCAGATCCCGCAAGATTCCCCGTCATACCGCTCAGAGGGAAATTATCGATTTTAAATCCACGTTGGGCAAAGTACATCTTAAGCTGAAGCGTTTTAATAACAACATTATCCAGTGTTCGCCTGAATACGAAGACTGCCGCGAGATAGCCATTATTAGTAATCTCTCCCTGCTGGAAGTAATGCGCATTATCCAGGCTGAAGCAGATAAAAAGTATCTATCTTGAACCGTAATCTTTTCACCTGTTCCGTAAATATTTATTAACACTCACCTGTAAAATATCCTGCAATATTCTTGACTTATTGTGATATAATTCTTAATACAAATCTTCAAAAGGAGGAAAACCGTTAATGAAAGATTTTAAAAACTTTATCATGCGGGGTAATGTGGTGGATATGGCGGTGGGTATCATCATCGGTGCGGCATTCGGCACTATCATAGCCTCATTGGTGAATGACGTCATCATGCCGCCCATCGGTCTGGCACTGGGTAACGTAGATTTCACCAACCTGTTTGTCGTCCTTAAACCTATTGGAGCCACTTTTGCCTCCCTTGCCGATGCAAAAGCTGCCGGAGCTGTTACCATTAATTACGGTTCGTTTATTAACACCATAATCATCTTCCTGATTATCGCTCTGGTCGTCTTCTTCGGTATTGTCCGGCCTATCGCCAGATTGAATGCCAAGAAAACCCCGCCCCCCGTTGCCGGCCCTCCGACCACCAAAGAATGCCCTTACTGTAAATCCACCATAGCCATCGGAGCTACCCGCTGCCCGAATTGCACCTCCCAGCTCAGCTGATTGATATAATATAATAATCTGTAACCAACCGAAATGTATAAAAACGGCACGCCTTAAACCGTGCCGTTTTTACTATTCTGCCCATCATATCCGGTTAATTTAACAAACATGCCGGTTGAATAAACATTTAATCTCCTTTAATCTATTACATAGGACAATGAATCGAGCTTCTAAAAAACAAAGTACCGGCTTAAAGGCTCTGGTATTGTGCGCAGGGAAAGGGACGCGTTTGAGTCCTTTGACCGACCACCTTGCCAAGCCCTTGATTCGTATCGCCAACCGGCCGATGTTGTTTTACGTATTAGACCGTATTAAAGAAGTCGGTATTTACGAAGTCGGTATTGTTGTTTCCCCGTCTAATCTTCAACAGATACGGCAAGCAGTCGGAACTGGGGCAAACTGGAACGCTTCTATCGAATACATCGTCCAGGCAGAAGCTAAAGGATTGGCTCACGCCGTATTATCCGCAGAAAAATATATCGGTGCGTCTTCTTTTATGCTTTTCCTCGGAGATAATCTAATCGGGGAAAATCTCAAGCCGTTTTTAGAAATATTTATCGCAGGAGATTCAGCGGCATCTATTTTACTGAAAGAAGTTGCCGACCCAAGGGCCTTTGGGGTCGCTGTACTTGATTCGTGCGGCCGAGTAATACAAATGGAAGAAAAACCCCGCGAACCGAAAAGTAACCTCGCGATGCTTGGGATTTACCTGCTTAGACCGGAAATTTTCGAGGCAGCGAAAAGTATCAGCCCGTCCCGGCGGGGTGAACTGGAAATCACCGACGCCCTGCAATGGCTGCTGGATAACGGTAAGACTATCGATAGCTACGTTATTAAAAGCTGGTGGCTGGACACGGGTAAAAGAGAAGCCCTTTTACAGGCAAACCGGGTTATGCTCGATGAATCGAAAAAGAGAAACTTACTCGGCGAAATCGATGGCAAGAGTCTCTTAGAGGGAAGCATAAACCTCGGTAAATTATCATCCTTAACAAACAGTCAAATAACCGGTCCGGTATCCATAGCCGAGGGGTGCCGGATAATCAATTCGGTTATCGGACCATACACGAGTATCGGAGCCAACTCAATTATCGAAAATTCCATCCTCGGAAACGATATTATTTTAGCTGATTGCCGCGTCAGTGAACTTAAACTCACCGATAGTCTTATCGGCCTAAACACAGAAATCCTGAGCCCCGGAAAGAAAGCTGAAGTTACCGGAATCATCACCGGCTGTAACGCTAAAATGGTTTTATAGTAAATACGGCTAAAGTAACTTGACAATAAATTTATATTTTACATTTAGCCTCAAAATACGCTAATATTAACATAGTATTTAAAGGACGCTGCTCTATCCGATATTTCGTTTGTTGTTTAATCCCTGGCTATAGTGTTTGATAGGGAATATTGTCTCCATACTC
>CAZJQF010000133.1:0-3727 GCA_964547925.1 uncultured Dehalococcoidales bacterium | reverse complement strand
AAATACCTCAGTGAAGTTTCCGAAAAGGGTCCGGAAAATGTCGCCCCGCTAAGGCCGACTTATCTAACCGACCCGCTGACCTATTCGGAACGGTTAAAATACCGCTCTCTTTATATGATTAACGCCCGCTGGGATGAGGCTATCCCGAGAGAAGCCACACTCGATTTCTGGAAGGCTGCCGGACAACCCGCCATAAGCTGGTTCCCGACCTCCCACGCTACTGTCTGGATGTATTACCCGGTAATCCGCCGCCGTATCGCCGACTTTTTCCGGCTTTCCCTGAACCATAATGCGGCTAAAGCGAAATAACCTTATCCGCCTGCAGCATTCTATCGGTGATATCGTGCATATTCGAAACTTTTCCGGCCGCTAATTTCTCGGTCAATCCGAGCCTTGCCAGACAGGTCCCGCAGGCCAGAATTTCAGTTCCCCGGCTTTCCAGCTGTTTCAATTCTCCGACCACCGGAGAATCGCCGGCCGCGAGCCTCACACCGTCATTCATCAGCAAGATCGCATCCGGCCGGTCGGTCAGGGTGTTCAAATTGTGCAGGAAGTTCTGCATCAGCAAATTGCCCAGTGCCGTGTTTTCCCCCCGTCCGATGATATCGGAACCCAGAAATATTACCGTATGCCGTTTTTCGTCTGTCATAAAACTAAATATATCATCAAGCCTGAGTTATGAGCAACCGGGAAATAATGTACCGTAAACTCCCAATAATTAAGTATTGACAAAATTATTTGCCGTGCTAGAATGAAGGTGAGTGGGCCCGGTGTATCTGAAAGTAACTCTGGAGGTGCACAATGAGGCTTCACCTGTTATTCGGGGTGTGGCAGGTCGACAGTTAGGGCCCCGCGTTGAGCGGGGTGAATCCGTCCGAATCCGTAAAGGCTCTTTCTAAAATCAAGGCGCTCTCGTAAAAGAGGCAGCCTGATGCGGTGAATCATCGCGAAGAGTATTGCGGGTATCAATTAAATAGTATACATTTGAGGGTACACCTTCTCGGGTGTGCCCTCTACTTTTGCTTTAAGGCTTCATAAACCGTTAAAATTAAAATGTAATACTTTTCCGGAGAAACAGCTTTGCGTTACGGCTATCAGTTTTCCCGGCAGACCCCAGTATGGGTTCTTATCGGCATTAATTTTATAATATTCCTGGTCTGCCTGCTGACCGACCTTGAATACTATCTGGCATTACAGCTCCACGCTCTGCCCCTGCAGCCCTGGGGCATTGTTACCAGCATCTTCGTCCATGCCAATTTCAGTCATATTTTCTTCAATATGCTGACGTTGTTCTTCTTCGGCACTTTTTTACTGCAGCTGGTCGGTACCGGGAGATTCTGGGCGATTTATTTCATCAGCGGTATTGCGGGCAATCTGTTATTTTTATTAACCGCTTATCTTAATCTCGGTGCATCGGAATATTCGGTGGTTGTCGGGGCTTCCGGAGCGATTTACGGTATCGGCGGTACGCTGGTCGCTATGCGGCCTAAACTGCGGGTTGTCGTTTTCCCCATCCCGATACCGATGCCTCTCTGGATTGCCATTATCGGCGGTTTCCTGATTACCGCGTTTGCCTCCGGCATCGCCTGGCAGGCGCATCTGGGCGGCCTGATAGTCGGTTTGATTGCGGGGTATATTTTAAGACAGCAGGAACGCCGGCGTCTTTACCGTTTTTAGCTATTCGTTCAACGGCGTGGCGATAGGCTCATCACCCGGATATATTATCTCCAAATACACCGTCGCGGACGTCTTTTGTTCGGCTGATGCGATGTTCCGCAGTATCATCTCATAGAACAATCCCTGAGCCTGCGAGGCCGTAAAGGAAAAGCGGTCTGAGGCTACTTCATTGTTCGGCAGGGCTTTCATATCCGAAACATAAATCAGGGAAGTCCCCTTAACTTCAAAAGCAATGGTATTGGCCCCTTTTTCCACGTAGAAATAACCGTCCGCTTTTTCCCCGTTCTGCAGCTGTAAAATGACCGGCAATTCCGCGCCCGGCTTCAGGGTAACTTCAAGCTGATACATCCGGTATTTTCCGGCAATTTTTGCCTGCCTGAGTATTTTTACCTCGGGTTCTGCCGACCCGCCGGATAAACTAAAACAGCCGGCCAGAGCCAGCATCGCTACTATAATTATCGAAACCAGCGCTTTACGCATAATTTCCTCCCGGAATACACCGTTAACTGTCTCAAATATACATCCTTTACGCACGCACCGTCAATTAATATATTTTGTCTCCGTAAGCCTGTTTTGCTAGAATGATATTGATAATATTTTCGTTAATTTATAGGTTACGCGGCCGGTTTTCTCTCCACCGGCACGGTGGCAAAACCTGTTTTTAACCGGAAGGTATACTTAAAGCTATGAAAATCGGTGTGCTTGCCTTACAGGGTGCTTTTATCGAGCATATCCATATTTTTCAGCAGTTAAAAACCGCAGCGGTGCCTGTCAGACTGCCCAAAGATTTAAATGATATCGACGGTCTGGTGATTCCCGGCGGGGAAAGCACCAGTATTATGAACCTGATGCATAGCTTCGAGTTATTTCAACCCTTGCAGAAGCTGGCCGCAACCGGATTGCCTATCTGGGGCACCTGTGCCGGTCTGATTTGTCTGGCCCGCGAGGTTACCGATTCTGATTTAACCACGCTCGGTGTTATGGATATCGCCGTAAAACGTAATGCCTTCGGTCGGCAGGTGGACAGCTTCGAGACCGATTTGGCTATCCCGGCCCTCGGCAAAGAGACATACCACGCTGTTTTTATCAGGGCCCCGGTTATTGAGTACGCCGGTAAGTCGGTTAAAGCCCTGGCAATGCTTCCTGACGGCCCGGTGGTGGCCGCCAGACAGGGTTCGCTGCTGGTTACGGCCTTCCACCCGGAACTGACGGAAGACCCCCGTTTTCATAAGTATTTCCTGAAATTGGTCAAGTAGCTTTCAGCCTTCGGCGTTCAGTTTTGTAGGGTGGGTGCAGCGTAGCGTAACCCACCGTACAGGTAATGTGTAATGAGTATTTTGTAGTTTGTGATTTGGATGCATAATCTCCCTCTTTAGTACAGAGGGATTAAGGGAGATTTGCTTTAACAAATTACTGTAATCCCTCTGTATCTCCCTTTAGAAAAGGGAGAATATTTATAAATCTTCCTTCTGTCTTCTGATTTCCGATTTCTTTCTTCTTCCCCATAAACGAAGGAGCCCCGGTTTCCCGGGGCTCCTTTTGTGTTTACTTGAGGTTATTATCCTTGAGTATCAGATTAGCTGGTTCTGCGGGTTCTGACAATCAGGACGATAACGACAATAACCAGAACAGCACCGATACCGATAATGCCCCAAATCCAGGCCGGAGTTACGGTGGTGTCACCCTGCTGGGTGATGGTGATTGCCGGAGGCTGGGTCTGAGTTAACGTGATGGTAGCGGGAGGCTGAGTAGTGATGGTGATCGGAGGTTGAGTCGGCGCGGGCGGAGCTACAGCCTTGAAAGTACCGACGGCGCTTAAGCCGATCGGGTTGTCATTCTGTAAAGCGGTAACTCTCCAGTAGTAAGTTCCGGCAGCCAGGTCACCGGTGAAGGTGAAAGCCGGGCCGGCGGTCTTCTGGGTTGCGAGCGGGCTGGATAAGTCAGCATTAGCAGAGATAACGATTTCGTAGGCATTGGCACCGGCAACGGCTGCCCAGGTGAAACCGACATCGGTTAAACCGGTCTCGGAACCCTGAACCGGAGCGCTGAT
>CAZJQF010000132.1:0-3734 GCA_964547925.1 uncultured Dehalococcoidales bacterium | reverse complement strand
AACCCGTCCGTCGGGGCGGTCATCGTCCGCGACGGGGAGGTTGTCGGGCAGGGTTACACGCAGCCGCCCTCACTGCCTCATGCGGAAATCGTGGCCTTAAATCAAGCCGGCGAAAAGGCTAAAGGGGCTAAACTATTTGTCACCCTCGAACCGTGCTGCCACTACGGACGGACACCGCCGTGCACCAAAGCCATTATCAAAGCCGGCATCAAAGAAGTCCACATGGCGATGATAGACCCCAATCCTATCGTCAACGGTAAAGGCAAAGCGGAACTGGAGCAGGCCGGAATAAAAACCATCGTCGGCGAAAATGAACACGCCGCCGAAGAAATAAACGAAGCCTATATCAAATATATAACTACAGGGATTCCATTTATCACGGTCAAATTCGCCCTCAGTCTGGACGGCAAGATAGCCACACGGACGGGCGATGCCCGCTGGATAAGCGGCGAGGAGTCCCGGAAATACGTCCACTTTTTAAGATATGCCTCGGATGCCATCATGGTGGGGGTAAGCACCGTAGTTATCGATGACCCCAGTCTGACGACGAGATGCAGCGGGGGGCGGGGCGGCACGGCGATGAAACAACCTCTAAGAGTAATTATCGATACTACCGGGCGGACGCCGATACATGCCCGGGTCTTCCAGCAGCCGGGAAAAACGCTGCTGGCCTATAATAAAATAAGTAAAGTAAAACGGACGTCTTATGCTAAAATCGGAGCGGAAATGGTGGAACTGCCGGCCGATGAGAAAGGGCTTGTCAATATCCACAGCCTGCTGGAAGCACTGGGTAAACGGGAAATAACCAGCATATTATGTGAAGGCGGCGGTACACTGCTGGGATCGCTTTTCGAAAATAAACTGGTGGATAAGGTTGTCGCTTTCATCGCGCCGATTGTCATCGGCGGGACCGAAGTAAAAACGCCGGTCCTCGGACGAGGAGTCGATCATATAGCCGATGCGTTAAGGCTGCAGCAAGTTAAGATTGAACGCTTCGGTGACGATGTAATGATTAGCGGGTATACCAGATAAGATGTTTACCGGTATCGTTGAAGAAGTCGGTAAAGTCATCTCTACCGCACCGGGAAAATTAACCGTCGGTGCCGGTAAGGTTTTAGAGGGCACGGTATTGGGAGCCAGTATCGCCGTCAACGGAGTGTGTTTGACCGTAACCAAACTCACGCCGGACTCATTCACCGTAGACGTTATGGAAGAAACGCTCCGCCGCAGTAATCTGGGAAAACTAACCGGCGGCGCGAAGGTGAATCTGGAACGGGCGATGGCCCTCGGCGAACGTTTGGGGGGACACCTGGTACAGGGACACGTGGACGGCACCGGCAAAATAGCGGGCTTAACACCGGAAAAAGGCGCGACGCTGATTAAAATAGAAGCCCCGCCGGAAGTGATGCACTACGTCGTCGAAAAGGGATTTATCGCGGTGGACGGCATCAGCCTGACGGTAACCGGAAGGACCGCCGATTCATTCGGGGTTTCGATTGTGAATTTTACCCGCCGGAATACCATACTGGCGGATGTTAAAATAGGCAATACCGTAAACTTAGAGATAGATATTATAGCGAAATATGTCGAGCAGTTACTAAAGCCGCAGGCCGGTAAACTGAGTATGGAATTTTTACACGAGCACGGATTCGGCGGATAGGTGAGGAACAGGAGTCAGGATAATGAAATTTGCCACGATACCCGAAGCAATTGAAGATGTAAAGCAGGGAAAATTTATTATACTCGTCGATGATGAGGACCGGGAAAACGAGGGCGATTTGATACTCGCCGCCGAGAAAACTTCTCCGGAAGCCATCAATTTTATGACGATACATGCGCGCGGTCTCATCTGTATGCCGATAACCGGGCAGCGACTGGACGAGCTCGATATTCCGTTAATGGTTACCAATAACCAATCGAAACACGGCACGGCTTTTACAGTTTCCGTGGAAGCCAAGCGAAAAGTCAGCACGGGGATTTCCGCCCCCGACCGGGCCGAGACTATCAAAGTTATCGTCGACCCGAATACCAAACCGGAAGATATCGTGCAGCCCGGGCATATGTTTCCTTTAAGAGCCCGGGAAGGCGGCGTACTGGTAAGGGCCGGCCATACGGAAGCCACCGTAGATTTGACCAGACTGGCCGGACTATACCCGGCCGGCGTTTGCTGTGAAATATTAAAGGAAGACGGCACGATGGCCCGCTTACCGGAACTGGAAAAGATGGCGGAAAAATTTGATTTTAAGATTGCCACGATTGCCGACCTGATTGCTTACCGCCGCCGCCACGAGAAACTGATACATCGCGTTGCGGAGGCCAAACTACCCACCAAGCACGGTGAGTTTACGGCGATAGCTTACAAGAGCGATATCGACCCCGAAGAGCATGTCGCTATCGTTAAAGGTGATGTAAATACCGACGACCCGGTGCTGGTACGCGTCCACAGCGAATGCTTGACCGGTGAAGTTTTCGGCAGTCTGCGCTGCGATTGCGGCGAACAGATTGCGATGGCGATGGATATGATTTCCGCCGAAGGCAAGGGTGTGCTCGTTTATATGAGACAGGAAGGACGCGGCATCGGCTTCCATAATAAAATTAAAGCCTACGCTTTGCAGGATGAAGGGCTGGATACCGTTGAAGCCAACCTGCATTTAGGCTTCGCACCGGATTTAAGAGACTACGGTATCGGGGCTCAGATTCTGGTGGATTTAGGCGTAAAAAAGCTGAGATTATTAACGAATAATCCCAAGAAAGTGGTCGGTCTGCAGGGTTACGGGCTCAAAGTAACCGAGACCGTACCGATTATCGCCCCGCCGAACGAATACAACCGCTGCTATCTGGAGACAAAAGAGAAGAAACTCGGGCACGACCTGGGCATCATTAAACCGGCCGGGCAAAAATAAAGCAACACAAGGAGAAAACAGATGGGTAAAATTTATCAGGGGATGTTGCTGGGCAAGGGACTCAAATTCGCTTTGGTAGTTTCCCGCTTTAATGAATTTATATCCAAGAAATTACTGGAAGGGGCACAGGATGCCCTGGTCAGACACGACGTAACAGATGATAATATCGATATCGCCTGGGTACCGGGGGCTTTTGAAATTCCGCTGGTCGCGAAAAAACTGGCCCAGACCAAAAAATATGACGCCGTAATCTGTCTGGGAGCAGTCATCCGCGGCAACACACCGCATTTCGATTATATCGCGGCGGAGGTTTCAAAAGGAATTGCCGCAGTCGGACTGGAAACCGGGGTACCGGTTACTTTCGGAGTTTTAACGACGGAGAATATCGAACAGGCGGTAGAGAGAGCGGGCACGAAAGACGGCAACAAGGGCTTCGATGCCGCTATCAACGCCATCGAGATGGCCAACGTTATCAAAAGCCTGAAGGCTTAAACGATAACTTTATAGACCTCATCGCCTTTACGGACACGGTCGCTTACTTTAATGCCAATGGAATCGCCGGCTTTAGCCGAGATGACATTGGCATTATTAATTTGCATCGAAGCGACGGAGAATTCCAGGTCGGTCGTGTGGCCTTTGATGTGGATGGTATCGCCGACTTTGAGGGTACCGGTAAGGTCGACGGCGGCCACGACGGGATGGGCAAAAAAATCGCTGACGAAACCGATTGTCTCCTCAGGCATAAGTCTCCTCCTGTGCGAGAGATTGACTTTAATGTATGTTTAGTATAAATCCGGAGAAAGCGGAAAGCAAGAGGGGAACGGAAAATTA
>CAZJQF010000131.1:0-3810 GCA_964547925.1 uncultured Dehalococcoidales bacterium | reverse complement strand
GGCCGCGATTTTTAACATCGAAAAACTGAAATGGATGAACGGCGTTTATATCCGCAAGCTAACCCTGGAACAGTTTTACGAGGCCGCCCAGGCTTTTCTGATGGCTGATAAAACAATTGCCGGTGCGGTCATCGCCGATGAAAATTACGTGAGGAGTACTTTACCGCTGGTGCAGGACCGGGCTAGAACTCTGGTCGATGTGCCGGAACTGACGCGGTTTTTCTTTGTCGAAGAGCTGGAATACGAGGCGAATCTTTTAATTGAAAAGGATATGACCCGGGAGGGGGCTTTGAAAGCCCTCGAGGTCAGTCTGGAGAGGATTAAAGACCTTACTCCTTTCGATGCCGAAAACCTGGAAAAAGTATTGCGGCCGTTAGCTGCCGAGCTGGGTATGAAGACAGGCCATCTTTTCGGTGCCTTGCGTACGGCCACGACCGGCCGTACGGCTGCCCCCCCGTTATTCCAGACGATGGCGGTGATGGGTAAAGGGCGTTCGCTGTACCGGATAGAAGCAGCAATAAAAAAGTTAAAAAGTTAAAATCAGTCAGTTTGAAGAGAGTAAAATCCAGCAAGGGCAACCCAATCGGGTTGCCCTTTTGTTAACTCAAAACCATGTTCGCCGAATTGAAATTAAGCCCAGCCTGATGATAGACTGATAGACACAAGAGATACCACTGAAACGGAAGGATAGTTCATGAAACGGATTTATCTGGACTATGCGGCGACCACGCCGGTACACCCTGACGTGGTCAAGGCAATGTTGCCTTACTATACGGAAAAATTCGGTAATCCATCCAGCATTTACTATTACGGACAGGAAGCCAAAGAGGCTCTGGAAAAAGCCCGGCGAATTGTCGCGGATTTTATCGGAGCTTATGAGGATGAAATCGTATTTACCAGCGGCGGTTCCGAGGCGGATAACTTCGCTCTGGAAGGTATTGCCTTTGCCAATGATGATAAAGGCAATCATATCATTACCTCGGTGATTGAACACCACGCGGTTTCGGAAACCTGCCGTTTTCTGGAAAAACGCGGCTTTAAAGTAACGTATTTGCCGGTGGATAAAGACGGTCTGGTAGACCCGGAAGACATCAAAAAATCCATAACTAAAAAGACAGTTCTGGTTACCATAATGCACGCCAATAATGAAATCGGCACCGTTCAACCCATTGAAGAGATTTCTAAAATTACCAAAGAAGCCGGTGTCTATTTTCATACCGATGCCGTTCAGACAGTGGGACATTTGCCGATGAACGTAAATAAAATAGGTATCGACCTGCTGGCATTTTCAGCACACAAATTTTACGGGCCTAAGGGCGTAGGAGTGCTGTATATACGGCGGGGCACGAAGATGGTATCGTTTCTTCACGGCGGAGCCCAGGAGAGAAACCGGCGCGCCAGTACGGAAAACGTCGCCGGAATTGTCGGTTTGGCAAAAGCTTGTGAAATCGCAGTGGCGGAAATAAAGGGTGAAGCCGAGCGTTTAACGGTCCTGCGTGAGAACCTCATTAAAGGTTTACAGCAACGCATAGGAGAAATCCATCTTAACGGCCATCCGACCAAGCGTTTGCCTAACAATGTAAACATCAGTGTTCAGTATGTCGAAGGCGAATCGATGTGTCTGAATTTGGATTTAGAGGGTATTTGCTCTTCGACTGGTTCAGCCTGCAGTTCGGGCAGCACCGAGCCCTCTCATGTTTTACTGGCTATCGGCTTACCGGCGAATCTGGCATACGGTTCACTACGTTTTACGATGGGGAAATGGACGACTCCGGAAGAAATCCAAAGGGTAATCGAAGTATTACCCCCGATAGTAGCAAAGTTCCGGGCGATGTCCCCGCTGATAAAAAAAGCGAAATAATTACGACTTTACCAACGGAGGGGAATTAAATGTACGAAAAAATTTTAGTGCCCCTGGATGGTTCCAAAACCGCCGAGTGTGTTATCCCGCACGTGTTGGAGATGGCGAAAAACTGTCATCCGACCCAGATAGTTTTACTGCGGGTTTGCCCTCCCGTAAGTGTACTGGCAGACTATCCGGCCGATATGCCTGAGCCCTGGGAGCAGCATGTTAAAGAGATCAATTATCAGGCCAGCCGCCAGTGCAGTATTTACCTCGATAACGTAGAAGAAGAGCTGAAGAAATCCGGATTAAAGAATATCAGAGTCGTGGGTAAACTGGGCGAACCGGCTAAAGAAATCATCGATTATGTTGACCAAAACGGTATCGGGCTGGTGATAATGGCGAGCCACGGCCGTTCGGGACCGGGCCGCTGGGCTTTCGGCAGCGTGGCGGAAAAAGTAATGCGGTCTCTCGATGTTCCGGTAATGATTGTCCGGGAGAAGCAGCCCAAATAGCATTTTCCCCGGTTTAATCCGAGCTTATTCATTCCAAATATATTTTTAAAGGAGATACTATCTTTGAGTGAGATACCTGAAATCGGCAAAATATCCCCGGAAATCTTCACCGAATTAATTTATCCGCGGCTCGGGGCTAAGGATAATAAAATATTGGTTGGCCCGCAAAACGGTGTCGATGTAGGCATTATCGAAATCGGCGGAAAAGCGGTATCGCTGACGACCGACCCGGTATTTATCGTGCCCGAATACGGCTGGGAAAGAGCCGCCTGGTTTGCGATTCATATTCTCGCTTCCGATTCGGCGACAAGCGGTCTGAAGCCGAAATATCTGACTATCGACCTCAATCTGCCGATGGAGATGACGAAACAACAGCTTACCACAATGTGGGAAACGATGAACAAAGAGTGCTCCAGACTGGGGATTGCGGTAGTTACCGGCCACACCGGACGTTATGAAAATTGCCATTATCCGATGGTCGGCGGGGCGACGGTCATCGGGGTTGGTGAACTCGATGAATACGTGACACCCAGATTTGCCAGAGCGGGCGATAAGATTATCATCACCAAAGGCCCGGCAATCGAAGCCGTGGGCATTTTCGCGACGATGTTTCCGAAATTAATCGCCGAAAAATTCGGTGAAGCATTCAGTAAAAAAGCCGAGCAGATATTTTATAAAATGAGCACGGTTGAAGATGCGATGACGGCGGTGAGTGTCGGCCGCAGAGATGGCGGCGTAACCGCGATGCATGATGCCACCGAGTGCGGTATCTGGGGCGGGCTATTCGAAATCGCTCAGGCGGCCGGACTCGGTACCAGAATTGAGAAAGAAAAAATTGTGGTTGAAGAAGGCATTGAAGAAATTTGCCGGCTTTTTGAAATCGATCCGTTTGCTTCCATAAGTGAAGGGACGCAGATCATTTCCTGCCGCCCGCATAAAGCCGACGCAGTAGTTAGTGCTCTGGTGACGAAGGGCATTAAAGCGTCCATCGTAGGCGAACTGACACCGCCGGAAAAAGGTATGGTGCTGGTCACTGGAGGCAAAGAGCAGAAGCTGGAGCATCCTATTGTAGACCCGTTCTGGAAGGCGTTTTACGGAGCGGCGGAAAAATATAAATAACAACAAAAAATACTACCAATACTACAAATACTACCAATAATTCAATAAGAAAATAATAAATTGTAGGGTGGTTGCGATAAGCGGCTGAATATATCAGACTGGTTATGAGGTAGTGATATGAGTATTGAGGCAGAGATACTGAAGTCCTGTAAGGTCGTGGCCGTAGTGGGATTATCGTCCGACCCGGAACGTCCCAGCAACCGGGTCGCAAGTTTTCTCCAGCAGAACGGTTATAAAATAATTCCGGTGAATCCAAAAGAACAGAATGTCATCGGGGAAAAATGTTACCCCGACCTTGTTTCGGTACCGGAAAAAGTCGATGTGGTGGACATA
>CAZJQF010000130.1:0-3834 GCA_964547925.1 uncultured Dehalococcoidales bacterium | reverse complement strand
TAAGTTATTTCTTAGATATATTTCTGGCAGACAAGTTTGAGCCGGGTATAATCCATTATACCGGCTTTGCCGCCTTCCTTACCGATGCCGCTTTCTTTGAAACCTCCCCAGGGCAGGCCGTGTGTCAGGGTTTCGATATTTATATTTACCGCTCCGGTATTTAATAAATCGATGAATTTCTTCGCTCTCGCCGGGTTATTAGTCCAGACCGTAGAGCTAAGTCCGTAGCGGCTGTCATTGGCTAAATCAATAACTTCATC
This sequence comes from uncultured Dehalococcoidales bacterium, assembly GCA_964547925.1. GTDB lineage: Bacteria > Chloroflexota > Dehalococcoidia > Dehalococcoidales > JAFGLR01 > JAFGLR01. Next base: position 3,574 of record CAZJQF010000130.1, on the reverse strand, counting down.
ATCCGTCTTAAACGGCTTCATGATAATGCTCACCGGGCCGAAAATTTCTTCCCGGGCGACCACCATGTTCTGAGTTACATCAGCGAGTATCGTCGGCATCACATAGAACCCTTTGTTTATCGGCGTGATTTCAGGTCGCTTACCGCCTAATAGTAATTTCGCTCCCTCTTTTATGCCGGTATCGATATAATATTCAACCCGGTCGCGGTGTTCCCGGCTGGCCAGAGGCCCCATGACTGTTTTCCTGTCCGAAGGGTCGCCGACGACTATCGATTTAGAGGTTTCGACGTATTTATTCACGAATTCATCATATACTTTTTCGTGTAAGTAGAACCGTCCAGCCCCGGAGCAATGCTGCCCGGTATTATGGCATTGTCTGGGAGCGTGATGTTTCACCGCGGTATCGATATCTGCGTCGTCCAGAACGATGACCGGGTTTTTCCCGCCCAATTCCATAATCAACCGTTTTACCGTGGGGCTGCCGGCGGCCATTAAGGCTTTGCCGGTTTCACTGCTGCCCGTAAACCCGATTAAATCGATACCGGGGTGAGAGGCGAGTGCATTGCCCACCGAGCCGCCCGGGCCGGTAATAACGTTTACTACCCCGGGAGGTAAATCCACCTGGGAAAGTACCTCGGCGAATTTTAAACCTATGAGAGAGTTTACGCTCGGCGGTTTCAGGATACAGGTGTTTCCCACCGAAAGCGCCTGGGATAACTTGACTGCCATCATAATGACGGCATGATTCCAGGGGGTGATAATAGCGCACACTCCGACAGGCTCTCTCTTAAGGTAGGTCAAAACATCGGGAAGAACCGGTATCAATTCTCCTTCCAAAGACCGGGCCGCCGCCGCCGCCCATTCGAAATGTTCGGCAGCAATAAATGGTATGTGTTCTGCCATTTCCACGATGGTACCGTGTTCCAGAGTTTCCAGACGTGCGATTTCCGCCGCGTTACTTTTAAAAGACTCCGCGATTTTGAGCAGGTATTTCGACCTTTCGGATTGAGGCATACCGGCCCAGATGGGCAAGGCCTTTCCGGCTGCGGTAACGGCCATATCAATCTCGGTTTTCCCGGCTAAAGGTACGCGTGCTATTTCCTCTCCCGTGGTGGGGTTGAAGGTGGGGAAAGTCTCCCCCGATTTCGGTAAAACCCATTTCCCGCCAATCCATAACTTATCGTATTTCATACTTACTCCTGCAATTTGTATATTTTAAAATAATATCCTTATTATACAGTGGTTTTCTATTCTAATAGGTTAAATATATTTATGCTGCTGTATATTTTACCATTATGGAAAAATATCGTAGATATCCCTCTGGTATTTTGTAAATTCTATGGTATACTGAATGAATAGTTGCACTCTGATATAGTATTTGTATTATACTAATATACAAACTATTATACTAATTAACCACCTGAATATTCACCGATATCCTCCTCTAATTCAAGAAATAAATTATTTTTTACGAAATAATAAAGGAGCTGGCATTATGAGTAATGAGTTAAAAGATAAGGTAGTCGTCATCACCGGCGGGACGTCGGGAATCGGTGAAGCCACCGCTAAAATGTTTTTAAAAGAAGGGGCGAAAGTGGTCATCGTCGGCTCCTCGAAAGAAAAAGGGGCCAGGGCTTGTGATGAAATCAAAAAGATGGGATATGAAATCAAGTTCATCCAGGCTGATATCTCCAAACCGGGGGATGTTAAGGCACTGATGGATGAAGTGGTAATAACCTATAAGAAAATAGATTACGCCGTGAATAATGCAGCGGTAGACCATGAGCCGGTGCGCGCTCATGAGATACCGGAAGAAGACTGGGACAGGGTTATCGCCGTTAACCTGAAAGGCACCTGGCTCTGTATGAAATACGAACTTGCCCAGATGCTCAAACAGGGCTCCGGCAGCATTGTTAACGTGTCCTCACAGGGCGGTCTGGTGGCCGCACCGCTGATTGCCGCATACGCATCATCAAAAGGGGGCATCTTGCAGTTGACCCGGACTGCAGCATTGGAATATGCTGCAGATAACATCCGCATCAACGCCGTTTGTCCGGGGACTACCAGGACGCCTTTTCTGGAAAATATGCTGAAGAAGCATCCCGAAATGGAGACGAGAATGGCCGGTTCGATTCCGTTGAAACGGGTGGCGACTTCCGATGAAATTGCTAATGCCATTGTCTGGATGTGTTCCGATAAATCGTCATATTTAACCGGTGTATGCCTGCCGGTCGACGGGGGAGTAACGGCCGGTTAATAGCAGATAGGGTTATCAGGGAATTGAATTAGATAGGAGATATGTCTATGGTAAGTTCGCAATTTGCAAAGCTGTGTGAACCCGGGAAAATCGGTTCTCTAAAAACCCGGAACCGGATAATTAAATCAGGCGCCGGCCTGTTCATGTGGCACGAAGACGAAACGCACATGAACTCCAGAATAATGGCTTTTTATGAAGGTATCGCCAGAGGCGGCGTAGGTTTATTGGTAGTTGAAGCTCCGACCATAGACTATCCGGCCGGTGCCCGCTGGAGACAGCGTTACCGCATCGATGATGATAAATTTATCGGCGGACTGGCCGAGCTGACTGCGGTTATCCATAAGCACGGCTGCCCGACTTTTATGCAGATGAACCATGACGGTCCGTGGCAGACAAAGCTCTGGGATCCCGTGCCTGTATTCGCCGGTCCCCCGATTGCGGCATCACCGGTCAAACTGGAATCGGAAATGGATTCCAACAACGAACTCCCCAGAGAATTAGCGATTTCCGAAATCGAAGAGATTGTCGATAAATTTGCCTCAGCGGCAGTCAGAGCGGAAAAGGCCGGTTTTGATGGCGTGGATTTAAACGCCGGCAGCAGCCATTTGCTGCATACTTTCTTATCGCCATACTGGAATAAACGTACCGACATTTACGGCGGCAGTACGGAAAACCGGGCCCGCTTTTTGGTACAAATCATTCAGGAAATTAAAAAGCGGCTGGGCAAGGATTTCCCGCTTTCCGTTCTTATAAACGGTCTGGAAGTCGGCACGATAATCGGTGTCGGTAACGACCAGTGCCTTACACCGGAAGAAAGCCGTAAAATCGCCCCGCTGTTGGAAAAAGCCGGTGCCGATGCGATATGTCTGCGGAACCACTGGCTGGGATACCACCTGGGCGGGTTCTTACCGGACCAGCTTTTCTTCCCGGAATCACGCGTTGGTATGAACGAATTTCCAGCCGAATATGATTTCAGCCACCGGGGAGCGGGGGCAAATACTTACATCTCTGCCGCCTTGAAAAAGGTAGTTAACATTCCCGTTATTGCGGTCGGTAGATACGATGCCGTCATGGGGGAAAAACTCCTCGAAGAGGGTAAGGCGGATTTTATCGCCATGACCAGACGGTTGATGGCCGACTATAACTATCCTAATAAAATCGCTGCGGGGAAATTGGAAGATGTAGCGCCCTGTACCGCATGCAACTCCTGTCTGGGTACCGGAAGATGCCGGATAAACGCTTTTATCAATACGGAAGATAACGAGATTAAGAAAGCCGAGAAAAAGAAAAAGGTAGCCGTCGTCGGCGGCGGACCGG
>CAZJQF010000129.1:1500-3854 GCA_964547925.1 uncultured Dehalococcoidales bacterium | reverse complement strand
GTGCTACCCTGAACAAACCGATGGGGCCGGTCAGCCGGGTGGATATGAGAGATATGGCAGACAACGTGATGAATATCAGGGCCGGCGGCGGCACGAACCTCGAATCCGGTATCAGACTGGGCACCGAGCAATACCGCAGACTTTACGAAATGGACAATTACGAATATGAAAACCGGATGATTATCATCACGGATGCCCAGCCGAACACCGGTGATTACTCGAGCTCCGGCTTTATGAGCCTGATACAGAAGAATGCGGCTAACCGGATTTATACAACATTCATCGGGGTGGGAGTCGATTTCAACTCTCAGCTTATTGAAAACATCACCAAGGTCAAAGGAGCCAATTATTATACCGTGCATTCGCCCGGCCAGTTCAGAGCACGGGTGAACGATGAATTCGAATATATGGTGACACCGCTGGTCTTCGACGTTAATCTCAATCTGGAATCCCGCGGCTGGCGCATCGAAAAGGTCTTCGGCAGTCCGGAAGCCGATGCGGCTACGGGCAACCTGATGTATATCAACACGATGTTCGCTTCCAAGAGCGAGGGCGGCGAAAATAAGGGCGGCCTGGTATTGCTCAAATTACGGAAGATATCCGGTTCCAGCGGCGACCCGGTTTACCTTAAAGTCAGCTACGAAGACCGCGACGGGCACCGGGATGTCAGCGAAGCGATAATCGTGCTGGAAAACGAGTCGCCGGAATACTTCGACAACAGCGGTATTCAGAAAGGCATTTTGCTGACGAGATACGCGGCATTGATACAGAACTGGCTAATCGACGAACGCTCTCACCTGAATTACGGTGATTGGCCTCCCTGCGTGGATGAAGACAGCGGCATTATCATTCCCGACTTCTCATATATAAGCCAATGGGAACGGCAGTCGCTGCCGCTGCGGGTGTCCGGGCCGTGGCGGGATATTTTCCGGGAATTCAGCGTCTATTTCGAAGATGAGATGTATGACATCGGCGATATGACGCTGGGGCAGGAACTGGATATCCTGGAAACGCTGAGCGAATGGTAGTTCTAATAGTAATTTAACCCGGACACAAATAGCTGGAGAACGCAAATTCTCCAGCTATTTTTATTAAAATTTTTCCTCATAAATACGGCTGATTTCTATTGACTTAACCGCCCGCAAAGTATTAATCTATTCTTACCCTCATTTTTAGGGCAGCATTTTATATTAATAATTCTTTGAGGAAAATAAAATGGCTGAGATGAAATCCGAGATGATAAACGGGCAAGCCGTAACTTCTCCGGCACCGACACCACAACAACGGTGGTTCTGTGTCGGACTGTCCCCTAACGGTGAAGTCTTCCGTAATGAAAGTGAAACACCTGAGACATTTTTAAACCAGCTAAACACCAGCCTGGTGAGCTGGGTAGATGTCATCACCGACGATTTTAACCGTGAAGCGCCTGCCGCGGCGGCCAGATTAGGATTCAGCGAGTCGCTGGCAGCCTCGTTAATCGGCGAGCAGCAGATGAACTACCAGGACCTCGATAAAGAGATGGGCTTCAAACTGCCCTCTATCCAGATAAGAAACTTTGAAGTAACGATATATCCGCTGGTTATTTTAATCCGGAAAAACTTCGTCCTGACCATTCATCCGCATAACGTGGACCGGCGGTTAATCCGGCTGCGCCGTTACGCCGATACTTTTATCCGGAAAATGAAACTGGATTCGCTGACTCAGGATAAGCTGACCATTCTCCTGCTGCGGCTGATAGGCATCAATAACGACAGTAACTTCCGCCACCTGCGCCAGATTGAAGAAAAGGGCGATGAGTTAAATGCCGATTTAATGGATCCCTCGACCCCGAGAGACTTGTTAGGACCGAAAATTTATGCGATGAAACATTCTCTCATTCTTTATCTGGACGGATTATGGCAGAGTGTAGACGTCATCGATGCTCTCCGCTTCGGGGACGCCGAACTCATAACCGACGATGATAACTTACTCGAAAGAATCGAAGGCCTCTCCAATGCCGTGAAAAACCAGATCGGACTGGCGGAACATATGTCGGAAGTACTTGCTTCAGGCCTTGAGGTAATGCAGACTATCTATAACAATCAACTTCAGGTGCTGAACAACCGGCTGGCGATGGTCGTAGCCTATCTGACAATCATCGGCACCGCCATCCTGGTACCGAACACAATCGCTACCGTGATGTCGAACTCCGCTTTTGAACTTACCTCACAAGATATGTGGTGGTATCTCACGCTGATAATCGGCAGCACACTTTTATCCACGGGACTGGTATGGTTATGGGCTAAAAAAGCCAACTGGTTACCCCGTAAAGCCGATTCAAACGATATCGTAAAGCGAAAAGAAAAGAAACAGAA
>CAZJQF010000129.1:0-1400 GCA_964547925.1 uncultured Dehalococcoidales bacterium | reverse complement strand
CCGGCGACGAACAGATAGACCTCCGAGGCTGCTTTAGCCAGCTTCTGATTCAGCTTTCCCAGCATATCGCGGTACATACGACTCATCGGATGCTCCGGCACGATGCCCATCCCGACTTCATTCGTAACGACGAAGAACTTAGCCTTGAATTTAGTCACACAGGCTAAAATACCCTCGATTTCCGCATCCAGAGCGGCTTCTAATTTCGACTCGTCGAATTTCTTGCCGGAGAGATGGTCCATAAAAATATTATTCGTTAACATCGTGATGCAGTCGATAATAACTGTTTGCGCGTCACCGATGTTTTTTTCAATTTCAACGCCTGCATTGGCACGGGCTTCCAGCGTTCTCCAATTGGCCGGACGGCTTTTCTTGTGTTTTTCGATGCGGGCCTGCATTTCTTCATCGCCGGGCTCGGCCGTCGCTACAAAGAGTGCCGGTTTGCCCGTCTTAATGCCCTGCTCCAGCACGTACTGGCTTTTACCGCTTCTCGCACCGCCCGTTACCAGAATAAGTTTACCCAAAGAAATCCTCCTACTTCTCTTTTAAAACGTATTTTTTAATATCAAGAAGCCAGTAACCGTCTTTTAGACTTTTACCGGCCTCCTGAATGACCATTTTCTTTTTAAATAAAGGACCGTCGATAACCAGTGTATGATATTCCCCGGCCTCACCGCAAAGCGTAATTTGCTTCGTCTTTTCCAGTTTATGCAAATCATCGATGAAGGCTTTATCTACGATACGTCCCAGCCATTCCTCTCCCATCAATTCCGCTTTGGTGACCACCACTTTCGCCTGGTGTCCGGTCGCCACGAATTCATTGATTATTTCATCCTGAGACATCCCCCATAACGGCAAAAGCGGCTCGACTCCGGCGTCGCGGCAGACTCTGGTTACCCATTCCCGGTGCGGTTCGAAATCGATATCGCCGAACACCCCGCCGGTGATGCCCTGCTTTTTCAATATCGCAATTGCATTTTTAAATTCAGCCTCATAATTTGCCTGATTGGTGCGGTGCCGTAATAAGGGAACACCCATCGCCTGCGCCTGGGCTTCCAGTAACGCCGCGGACATATTATGCGACCAGGATATTTTACCGTCTTCGGAGACCATATTCAGGAGAGCCTTTACTTCCAAACCGCTTTGCTCCGCCAGATAACGGGCATAGCTGCAGTCTTTGCCGCCGCTCCAGGAAATGAATACTTTCACTATTACCTCGATTCTTTAAGTCCGTCCAAATGGGACACGTCATTTAAAAGATTGAGTATGGCAAAATCAGGATAAATATTTACGATGGATAATGAGGCATTATCGAGATACAGCCGCCAGAAAGCCCCGATGCCGAATTCCAGCAGTTCGCAAACCAGAGCACCCAGCGGCCCGCTGTGCCCGACTACCAG
>CAZJQF010000128.1:0-3932 GCA_964547925.1 uncultured Dehalococcoidales bacterium | reverse complement strand
AAAATAAACTGCCGTGCCCAATAGATACCAGAGTGTAAAACTCCAGGACGAAATATCGAATATGCCCAGCCCCATACCGATAGGCATTCCCATCATCAACCCGAAGCCGAGGATAAATGACGGGGCCAGGGCAACTTCCGGATTATTGGCCAGCGAAAACAGTATCATAAACAACACTAGTACAAGAAACAATAGCGGATTCACCACGAAACCGAGTACCAGAGTCGGAACAGGCAATACAAATCCACCGGTAGCCGGGAGTATAGTACTCAAGTTAACTACCAGAACCACAACAATCGAAGCAACCAAAGATATAATATATGCCGGCAGGAAAACGGCGAATGATTTACCCAGCCATAAAACCTGCGGCGAAAGCGGGGTGGCCATAAGTGCCTCGATATTGCCGTTCACCTTTTCCTTGGTTACCGGCAAATTGGCAAAAGTCCAGATAAACGCCAGCAGAATAACCAGAGGCAGGAAATACAGCACCAAACCGATAAACAGTTCCAGCATAGGCCGGGCTTCCGGTGCTTCCAGCCAGGGTTGCCGGCTCAAAGCGATACTGATACCTATTGCAGCCGCCAGCGTAATAGAACCCGCAATAATAAGCATGATACGGAACGCCGCCGTCCGCCGGATTTCACGGTAGTCCCTTTTCATGACAATGCCGATTCTGTTCATCGATATCTCCTAGCCCGCCGAAAGGATGACCCTCTCCGGAGTAAGACGTGTCTTTATAGATAGAATAAGAACGCCTATTACTACTGCTAAACCCAGATTTAATACCATAAACTGCCACGAGTTAATATCGATCACATTCCGTATCACGAGCTGCACTATCAAGTTAATCATAACCGGGAGAAATATCTGGGCGATAATATTACCGGTAACGGGCTTTGCCGTAAATCCTATCAAGTGAACGAGCATTCCGAAGAAAAAGTACATCAGAGGCAATATCACCAGACTGTTAACCAGCATCTGCCAGTTACATATAAAACCAATGTCCGGTAAAAAGTAGATTACGTTAATAATAACCAGGTTCAATAAAGTTAATACTATGGCGATTATGAATCCCGGGATAAAAAGGGATAGGCTTTTCCCCAGCCAGATATCGAACACTTTAAGAGGCGTCGCCATAAGGGCGGCCAGGTTCCCGCGGGATTGTTCTCTTACCATCGTCTGGAATACGAGTGAATTCAAACCGACGCCGATACTGATAAATGAAGAAAAATAGAGAATTACGCTAAGATGAGCTTCAAGGGTAGTTCTGTCCGGCACTGCCGATTTCATTGCCGGCGCAATTAATAGAATACACATCAAAAGTGCGATACCGACAACACAGATAAGTGTAACCCCGATAAGAATCATCATCCCGGTTTTCAAACGAAAAGCATTTTTCATACCGGCGTAAGTGACAAGCCAGATATTAGTCATTACGGCTCCACCTCCTTCAGTATCGAGGCGTAAAGCTCTTCGAGTGAAACTTCCTGCCGGCCGACCTTCTCTATCTTTACGCCGCTTGCGGCGAGAAAACTGACGATATCGGATACTTCCGTCACTCCCGCAGGCTCGAAGACAAGCGTGGTATCGCCGGCCTCGCGGAATCCCATTTGCGGCTGTTTCCGCAACTGTTCCAAAACGGTATCTGAAACTGTCGAACTGACATTAACTACCACCCCGCTCCGTCCCATCTTCTGCCGCAGGTCTTTCAACTCACCGTAAAGTTTGATTTCACCCCGGTCAATCAATGCAATACGGTTACAGATACGCTGCACTTCATCGAGGTTGTGCGAACTGAGTAATACCGTTTTATTTTCGGTGTGAGCAATATCCAGTAATATCTTTCTGACTTCTATCTGTCCGGTGGGGTCTACCCCGGACGTCGGTTCGTCCAGAATAAGCACCTCAGGATCGTGCACCATCGCCCGGGCCAGGGAAAGCCGCTGGCGCATGCCTTTCGAATAGGTACCTACCCAATCCTTCGCCCGGTCAGCCAATCCGACCAGTTCCAAAACCTTACCGATGCGAGACCCGGCATCGGAAACACGGTAAATATCGGCATAATACTGTAAATTTTCCGCAGCCGTCATGGTATTGTAGAGGCCGTCAGGGTCGAGAGCGAACCCTATTTTCATACGGGTACCGGTAGCACGGATATCCTGCCCTAAAATATTAAGTTCCCCGGAATCTGCCTGAAGCAATCCGAGTAAAATCCTTATAGTGGTCGTTTTTCCGGCGCCGTTAGGTCCGAGATAACCGAAAATATCGCCGGTTGCGACATCGAACGTAACCCCTTTAAGAATTTCCCGGTGCCCCAGTGTTTTTTTAATCTTGTGGATGTGTATCGCAGTGCTCATCTACCGACCTCACTTTTTGTGTTCTGTCTTCAGGATTAAATTTTTAAACGGAGTCCTTCATACGGGCTTCAATATCCCGGAACAATTCTACACTGCCCTGCATATTCTTTTCGAGGATACCGAAAGTAGCTATCCAGATACCCATTTTCATGTCGCCGAAAACCAGCACTTTATCACCGACCCCGATGTTAAAGTCTTTACGGGCCTCCGCAGGAATTACCATCTGCCCTCTTTCACTGACGGTTACCGAACCGTAAAACTTTTTACCTTCCGGCGGTGTCATTTCATTTTTCTTCATCACCATCGCCCCCCGCTTAATCTTATATACACAATTTACAAGATTATTCTTACAATTATTAGAGTATTTGTCAAATGTCATTTTGCCCGTAACCTTTGAATCAACTATAATACTCATAAAATTTCCGGTTCCGAGAATATATTGGCAAATAATATCGATAATCATTCCGAACACGCTAATAATAAGAGGCTGACTACCTTTGCTTCATTGAAATATTCCGGTTACCGTTACCTGTGGCTGGGGCAGCTGGGACATTCCGCCACGATGTGGATGGAGCAGGTGGTCCGCCCGCTGCTGATACTGGAGCTGACCGGTTCTGCCCTGCAGGTGGGGCTGGTGGTCTCGCTCCGCATGATACCACAGTTGCTTTTCGGACTGCTGGCCGGAGTGATAGCCGACCGCTACAACAAACGTAGAGTCCTGATGCTCAGCCAGATGATAACGCTGCTGACGCACGTGGCTATGGCGGTATTGTTACTGACCGGCAATCTCGAAGTCTGGCATGTTTACGTTACGGCAATTATTGCCGGGGCTTCGATGGCTTTCAACCAACCCGCCCGGCAATCGATGGTACCCCGGTTAGTCCCGCCGGAGACTCTATTGAATGCCCTTTCGCTCAATACGGCCGCGATGAATATTATGCGGATATTCGGTGCCAGTCTGGCAGGGGTATTACTGATATTCTTCGATTACGGTGAGGTATTTTCACTTAACGCCATTATTTTTATTTTCGTCATCTGGACGACCTATAAAATCAAATTAACGGAAACTTCAACCGAAAAGAGGACGTCACTGGCAGCCGACTTTACGGAGGGCTTCCGCTATGTTTTCCGCAATCCCGTTTTACTTTATATTGTGATACTGGCCTTATTGATCTTTATCTTCGGTCTGCCCTACCAGCAGGTTTTCATACCCCTGCTGGCGCTCGACGTACTGGAAATCGGACGTTCCGGGGCGGGCTGGCTGCTGGCTTTTACCGGTATCGGCGCACTTATCGGTTCGTTAACGGTAGCTTCACTAAGGCAGGTATCCCGCCGCGGTATGATACTGATGGGAATGTTAATATTATTAAGCGCTGCACTGGTATTACTTGCTCAGAGCCGCTGGTTTGCCCTATCCGCTGTCGCGGCGATTTTCGCCGGAGGGGCAGGCACCGCTTTCCTGGCGTTTACGACATCGCTGCTGCTGGAAAAATCTCCGCCGGCCTTTCACGGGCGGGTGGTGAGCCTGATGAGTCTCGACCGCGGTCTGGTATCCATCGGGGCAATAATCGCCGG
>CAZJQF010000127.1:0-4113 GCA_964547925.1 uncultured Dehalococcoidales bacterium | reverse complement strand
TCGGTAAATTTTACGGCGTTACTCACCAGATTCAGGACTACCTGTTTCATACGCCGCTTATCGCTATACATCGTTATGTTGTCGGGTATATTACTTATGAGTTGTATCCCTTTCCCGCTGGCGGTCAAAACTAAAGGATCGTTTATTTCTTTCACCGTATCTTTTAAATTGAATTCTTCCAGAGTCAGCTCAACCTTATTGGCTTCAATTTTGGAAATATCCAGGATATCATTAATCAGGCTTAAGAGATGACTCGAACTGTTCTTTATTAAAGTCAGTTGTTTTTTCTGTTCCTCGTTGAGCTCACCGGACATTCCCATTAATAAAATGCCGGTAAAACCGATGATGGAGTTGAGCGGCGTCCTTAATTCATGGCTCATACTGGCGAGGAAAACCGATTTCAGCCTGTCCATTTCCTGAAGGTGCTCGTTCGCCAGACTCAGTTCGACCGTTTTTTCTGCCAGTTCGGCCGTACGTATTTTGACCAGGTCTTCGAGGTGATACCGGTATTTTGCCAGTTCTTCATCCTTCTGGCGGCGCTCGGTAATATCCGTCCAGGCTGAAATATAATATAATAAATTCCCATTGTCTTTTAATACACTGAAGTTGACCGCCACCCAGAATAACTCCCCGGTCTTTTTTCGGAATTGTAACTCAAAATGCGATGCCTCCTCCGTGAAGGCTTCTTGGAAATTACGCTCGATTTCCTGTTGCCGGTCCTCCGGCCACCAGGGAAAGGGTGATTTAGTCCCCAAAAGCTCCGCTTCTGAAAACCCGGTCAATTTTAAGAGGGCGGGATTTACAAACCGTATTGTCCGGTCGGGATTAAGCACATACATCGGATGCGGAATATTTCTTAAAAGTCCGGAACTGAATTCCTCGCTTTCCCGGGTCTTTTCCTCAGCCTGCTTGCGTCTGGTATTTTCTTCGGTTAATGCCTTTGTTCGGGCATTCACCCGCGACCTCAGTAAAAATACCCCCACTATCGCCACCAGACAGACCCACGCAATTCCCGCAATCAATGAAATTGCCCAGGTCGGCATTTCAAATGTTCTGACAACTGACCCGGAAATCCACTTGCTCAATGCCCGATAATAAATCGAGTCCGTATTATCTTTAATGGTTTTAACGTTATAATCTACCCGTTCGATAAGATAGGGCGTTAACGCTGCCCCTTTGGAAAACGCGAAATAAAGCTGGGACGGTTGAAAAAGAATGGGGGTTTCGACGAGACCGTATTGAGCGGCGTGCTGGAAACCGAAGTCTTTACTGGTAACACCGCCGTCGGCCTCTCCGGATTGCACCGCCGCCAGAACAGCATCATAACTATCCGTTTCTATCACCGTGCAATTTACATCGAATGAGGCAAGCAGTTGTTTGACACCGCCAACGCCTTCGACATTCACACTCCCCTTTAATACCGCTAATTTCTTTCCCTCAAGGTCGATTAATGACTGTATTTTCGTCCCTTTACGCTCAAAAATCATCGACCAGCTCGTATAAACGCTTTCACTGCAAAAGTCGTATATAAGAGCCCTTTCCTCATTGAAAGCCACGTCAGGCATTATATCTATTTCGTTATTCTCTAAACGTTCGAGGCATTCCGTCCAGGTGCCGGGTACCCATTCGATAACCCAGCCTTCCTGTGCTGCAATATAATTCACGATTTCCGGCCAGAAACCCGCCGGTTTCCCGTTATCGGTGAATATTTTAGGCTTGTTTTCGTAAATACCGACTCTCACGATTGTGCCGTTGGTTGTGGTCGAGGTGTCTGCGGCTGCGGCGGGACCTGACAGTATTATTGAAAGTACTATTAATAAGATAAGGGGAAATATATACTTTTTTATCATTTTTTACCCCCTTAATTAGCCATAACTGGTCAGGATAAGTTTATTTTTACTATTATCACACTAATATACGCAATAATATTCTGAGGAATCGAATACAGTGTATTATATTTCAAACATATCCGCAATAGATGCGCAATTATTTTTCAAAATGTAACGTATTTTTTAAGTCTGAAAATATTAAAAAAATTATGAAATCAATGGAAAGTGAGAAATGCTAAATGGAAAATAGCATTGAAATGCAAGATTATTTAGAGGCTTTTTGTTTCTGCAATTTCTCGCGGCACTCCGGACTGAAACGCTGCACCCCGCAGGAGTTACACAATCCGTAACGGCAATCGCCCGTCTCGATGCCCTGTTTGGCTTTCTTGTATTCCTGTTTTAAAAAGGCCGGTGTCAGGCCGACATCGATAAAATCCCAGGGCAATAACTCATCGATATCATGTTCGCGGCGGGCGTAAAAATCCGGGTCCAGACCGGCCTCGGCAAAAGCCTTTTGCCAGTTTTCGTATTTGAAACGCTCGTTCCAGGCATCGAAGACCGAACCGTAAGACCAGGCATTATAAATAACCTTGCTCAACCGCCGGTCGCCGCGGCTTAAGGCCGCTTCCAGCAAGCTTATTCTGACTTCCTGCCAGGAAAGTTTGATCGACCGGTGCGGCAACAGCTGCCTCAGGTATGCCATCTTTTGAGTCAGGCTTGCTTCGCCTTCCTGAGCCACCCATTGCAGCGGCGTGTGCGGCTTGGGCACAAAAGTGGAGAGCGTAACCCGGATATTCGGCATCTTGTGCATCGTCCGCCCGACCGTGCTGACGGTCTCTATCAGACTTGCAATACCCTTGATATCTTCAAGCGTTTCCGTCGGCAGTCCCAGCATAAAATACAGTTTTAAATTAAGCCAGCCTTTTTCAAAGACGGCAGCAGCGGTGCGTATTAATGTATCTTCCGATATCCGTTTGTTAATGCAGCGCTGCAAACGGGCACTCCCCGCTTCCGGAGCAAAGGTCATCCCCGTTTTCCGGTGGGACGGCAGCTTGTCCACCAGCTTTACCGACTGCTCATCGACGTGCAAACTCGGCAGCGATACGGTCATGTTTTCATCTTTATAGCGGGCGGCCAGCTTGTCCACCAAATCCCCGACCCCGTGATAATCTCCGGTGCTCAGCGATACCAGCGAGACTTCGTTATAGCCGCAGTTAGCCACGAGTTCATCGATGGCTTTAAATACTTCATCGTGCGAGCGCTCCCGCACCGGACGGTAAATCGTGCCCGCCTGGCAAAAGCGGCAGCCATGGCTGCACCCTCTCTGTATCTCGACGCCACCCCGGTCGTGTATGGCTTCAATAAAAGGCACTACCGGTTTGGTAACCGGTGCCGGTAACTTTGCCACTATCCGCCGCTGGATTTTCGGGCCGGCTTCCGGCACATTGGGTTTAAAGCTTTTCAGGCATCCGTTATCTTCGTAGGCGACATCGTAAAACGAAGGCACGTAAATACCGGGAATTTTCGCCGCCTGTTTTAGAAATTCCTTCTTGGAGGTTTTGTTCTTCTGCCATTCCCGCAGGCAATTGACCAGCTCGAAAATGACTTCTTCCGCCTCGCCGATGACGAACAAATCGAAAAAGTCGGCCATCGGTTCGGGATTAATGACGCTGCCGCCGCCGGCAATCACCAGCGGATACGTATCATCACGCTCCGCCGCCCACGCCGGAATCTGTGCCTGGTGCAGCATTTCCAGAACGTTCGTAAAGGTCAGCTCGTAACCGAGGGAAAAGCCGATGACACTGAACTCTTTTAACGGATGTTTTGTCTCTAAACTAAAGAGAGGAATCCCGTGCGTTTTCAGAATCTCGCCCATATCCGGCCAGGGCGTAAAAACCCGTTCCGCCAGCACATCCGTCTGCTGGTTCAATAAATCATACAGAATGGGAATCGCCATATTGGACATCCCGATTTCGTATAAATCCGGGTAGGCCAGCACGAATTTAAGCGGCGTTTTATCCCAGTCTTTGCTGACGCTGTTCCACTCGCCGCCGGTATAACGGGCGGGCTTGGCCACAAGGTGCAGATATTTATCGATTTGAGACATACGGAATCAATTCTAGTTGGTTCGGACGAGGCATTGCAAGAAATCAGATGGGTAAGTTATACTGGAACTGCTGCACTGAGGGAGCGTATGAGCCCGGGTGGACTTCGCGGACTTCAAATCCGTTGGGGGGCCCTTAAAGCCTTCGGTGGGTTCGACTCCCATACGCTCCCGCCAGAT
>CAZJQF010000126.1:0-4160 GCA_964547925.1 uncultured Dehalococcoidales bacterium | reverse complement strand
TCAGCCTCCTATATTAAGGCTAAACTAACCGGCTTCACTTCCGGTCCGATAAAGCCGGTCACCCGTCTGTCGGATTAAATCAGTCTAGTCTTCTTCAGTTACCAGTTCTTCTATCGACCGTCTGGCACCTTTATTCGATGTTGCCTTGTTTTGCGGGGTCACAACCCTGGTCTGGGGAATGGCCTGCCGCTGCGGAGCATATCCGGACCGCCGCAGGAAAGAAGGCATATCGAGTTCATCGTCGTTCTTGATTTGCTTCAACGCCTTTGACAGGTCGTCATCATAAATACGTTCGCCGGTACCGATAGTGGCAAACCCCGTCGCCACCAGGGTAATCCTGACTTCTTTCTCCATCCGTTCGTCGTGAGCAACACCGAAGATGATGTTAGCATCCGGGTCGACAGCCTTCTTAATTACCTCGGCCGCTTCGTTGACTTCGAACAGGGTCAGGTCCGTACCGCCGACAACATTGAATAAGACGCCGCGGGCTCCTGTAATCGCCACATCGAGTAACGGGCTGGCCAATGCTTCTTTCGCCGCATCGATAGCCCGGTTCTTGCCGCTGCCGATGCCGATGGACATCCAGGCAGGTCCGGCATTTTTGGTAATAGCTCTAACATCCGCAAAATCAAGGTTAATCACACCGGGTACGGTAATCACATCGGTGATTGCCTGTACACCATGCCGCAGTACATCATCGGCAAGTTTGAAGGCCATATCGATGCCGGTTTTATCGGTGCACATATCCAGCAAGCGGTCGTTCGGAATAACGATAACGGTATCGCACTTGGTCGACATCAAAGCAATGCCTTCATCGGCATTTTTACGGCGCCGGTTACCTTCGAAAGTGAAGGGCTTGGTTACCACCGCGATAGTTAAAGCTCCGGACTGTCTGGCAATATCCGCCACAATCGGAGCCGCACCGGTACCGGTCCCGCCGCCCATACCGCAGGTAACGAAAACCATATCGGCCCCGGCTATCAGCGATTTCAACTCGTCGCGGCTTTCCTCACCGGCTTTCTGCCCCATATTCGGGTCGCCGCCCGCACCCAGACCCCGGGTAACCCTTTCGCCTAACTGGAACTGAGACGGGGCTTCCGTCAACTGGAGAGCCTGAAAATCCGTGTTCATCGCAATAAAATCCACCCCGCGGACCTGCTCCCGGATCATCCGCGTGATGGCGTTGCAGCCGCCGCCCCCTACCCCGATTACTTTAATCTTGACCGGACTGGCGTAGAAACCTTGTTTAGCCATAATTTCCTCCTTAATATATCTCCGTCTGATTTAAATTTTATTAACGAAATAATCCCTTGATTTTAGAAAAGAGACGTGTTACCTGGCCGGCCCAGCTAAAACCGTTACCTTTCCAGGTGCGGACGTCATTATTCTTTGCCGCCCAGAGCAACGTACCCAGAGCCGTTGCGTATAACGGGTCTCTCAGAGCATCCGCCATACCGCGGATGTTCTGCGGGGCACCGACTTTAACCGGCATCTTCAGGATTTGCTGTCCCAGCGTAGCAATACCCGAAAGATTGGAACTGCCGCCGGTCAATACCAGACCGCCCGGGACTAAACTCTCATATTCGTTGCGCGGCAACTCGAGGATGATGAGCCGCAGAATTTCTTCGACGCGGGCTCTTAAAATTTCACAGAGGTCGTGATGGGAAACACCGCCGTGACTATCGGTGGAAACCGCAGCGTCTTTCTCATTACCATCGTAAACCGGGGTAACGGTGCCGTACCGTTTCTTCATTTCCTCGGCGACCTCGAAAGGAATGCCGAGACCGATGGCGATATCGCGGGTAAGCTGATAACCGGCTACCGGAATGACGCCGGTGTGCCAAATACTGCCTTCGCGGAAGATACAGATATCCGTAGTCCCGCCGCCGATGTCCGCCAAAATGACGCCGTTCATCTTTTCCTCATCCGTGAGGACAGCTTCACTGCTGGCGACCGGTTCCAGTACCAGGTCATCGACATCTATACCAATCTGGCGGACGCATTTCACCAGATTCTGCACTGAGGTGACTGCAGCCGTAATAACGTGAGTTTCTACGTCCAGCCGCGTGCCGTGCATACCCACCGGATTCTTTACGCCCACCTGCCCATCGACAGTATACCCGCGCGGAATGACGTGAATAAGCTTCCGGTCGCTGGGAAGTTTTACGATACTCTGCGCACTGCGGAGGACTCTTCTCAAATCTTCCGAGCGGACCAGTCGGTCGTTGCGGGTAATCGCAATAGCCCCTTTGTTATTCAAAGAGGTAACGTGGCGGCCGGTAACACCCACGTAAGCCGATTCGATTTTTAATCCGGTATATTGCTCGGCTTTTTTGACCGATTCGCGGATGGCCTCGCTGGCTTCACTGATATTGACTACCATCGCTTTATGCAAACCCCGCGAAGGAGCCATGCCTATACCGATCAACTGCATCGCACCGCTTTCATCTACGCTGGCGACGGCGGTGCAGACTTTTGTCGTGCCGACATCAATTGCCGTTAATATTTTCTTTTTCATTTTTCCTTCATTCCTCCAAAGTTTTCATTCGGCACCCTGATTATCTTCACATCTTTAAAACCTCCTTTTGGAGATTTCTTCTGACGGAGGGTCTCCACTCTCTATTTTTAACTTCAACCAGGACATAACTTTTACCCAGGCTGATAAATTTTTCATTCCGGCGGATAATCCGCTCCGCGACGCGTAATTTAGCACTCCGGCTGCGCGGGTTGGTCCTGACTTCTGCCGGAGAAGGCGTAATAACTTTCTTATTAACCGCTTTTACCTGAGCTTTGTGCTTACAGACACAGACCGGCAATTCCGGCGGGCAGATACAATCACGGCTTTCTTCCGCGATAAGCTGCTTCACGATACGGTCTTCCAGCGAGTGGTAGCTGATGACCACCAGCCTGCCCTCGTGCCCGAGTAAAGCAATCGCCTGCCTCAGGGCCGATTTCAAATTTTCCAGTTCGTTGTTTACGGCAATGCGTAACGCCTGGAAGGTCTGCGTCGCCGGATGGATTTTACCGTGTCTCCCGCCGACGGCTTCGGAAACGACATCAGCCAGTTGTAAAGTGGTTCTTAGGGGACGATTTTTAATAATGGCAGCGGCAATTTTCCGGCTGTTCGTTTCTTCACCGTATTCTCTGAGGATGCGGTTGAGTTCGTTTTCGGAGAGGGTGTTTACGAGGTCAGCGGCCGTGGTTTTTTGGGCCGGGCTGAAACGCATATCCAACGGCTTGTCCTGCTGGAAACTGAAGCCGCGCCCGCCTTCGGTGAGCTGCATTGAGGAAAGGCCTAAATCGAACAGAATCCCGTGGACGGGCCTGAAATTAAATTGTTCGGCGATATTTTCCAGATTGGCGAAGTTATCATTAACGATAACCGCCGCACCGCCGTATACGGATAATTTTTCGCGGGCAATTTTGATATTATCCGGGTCGGCATCGATACCTAACAGTTGACCGCCCGGCGAACTTTTTGCCAGTATAGCTGCAGCATGGCTGCCGCCGCCGAGGGTGCAATCGATGTAGCGTCCCCCGGGTTGGACTGCCAGTGCCTCAATAACTTCTTCGAGTAGTACCGGAATATGAGTGGACATTATCAGACCCCATAGCTAGCGATTCTCCAGGCCTTCGATAATTTGCCAGGCTTGTTCCTGACTGGCTGATTTTTCTGACTCCCATCCGTCCTTGCTCCACAATTCCAGATAGTTATTCACCCCTACCACCACGATGTCAGACTCAATCCCGGCGTATTTTCTTAACGCCAATGGCAGGGCAATCCGCCCCTGCCCGTCAATATTCGAACTGAAAGCGGTCGCAAAAATCGCCCGCTTCAGACGGCGCATTTTACTGGCGGTCAGTGTACCGCTCGATGTGAGGCTATTCGCCATTTTCTCCCACTCCGCGTGCGGATAGACGTTGATACAGGCCTCAGTTCCCTGAGATAAAACGAGCCCGTCTTCCAGGTCACGGCGGTATTTGGGAGGCATCGGGACACGACCCTTTTCGTCTAACCGATACTCGAACTCCCCGAAAAACATCCCCAATTTACCACTTTTTACCACTTTCTCCCATTCTAATTTTATACGGCTATTTTGTCAATAGGTTTTTAGTTTTATTGGAAATATTTTTTTGAGATAGAGTGAAATAGGAAAACA
>CAZJQF010000125.1:0-4260 GCA_964547925.1 uncultured Dehalococcoidales bacterium | reverse complement strand
AAATTCATATAGATGGGAATGCCGCGTCCGACCCAGTTTAACTGCTCGTCATTAACGCGGCCTTTGATTTTGGCAGGAACTCCGGCAACGAGAGAATAGTCCGAAACTTTCATTCCGTCCGGCACGACAGCACCTGCCCCGATGACACAGTAATTGCCGATTTCCGAATTATCCAGCACGGTGGCGTTGTTACCGATAAGGGTATCGTGGCCGATTATCGCTCCGTGCATCATCACGCAGTGGGCTAATAATACGTTATCACCGATAACCATCGGGTATTCTGCATGCAGAACGCAATTATCCTGAATATGGACTCGATTGCCGATTTTAATACTGCTCAAATCGCCGCGGATAACCGCGCCCGGCCAGACGGTGCAGTCTTCGCCGATTTCCACATCCCCTATGATATAAGCGGTTTTGTTGACATAAGATGACGCGGCGATAAGCGGTGTTTTCCCGTTAAAGGTATAAATCATCGGTATTCTAAGACCTTGGTTTCAAAATTCGGTAGTTAGGCTATTTATCAACGACGATTTTACCGGTTCCCTTGCAATAAGTGCATCTATCACGCAGAATCGGATGGTCGTCGCAGTAAGGGCAGGTGACGCGCATTCTGGTATCGCCTTCCATTTCATGCTCTTTAACCGCTTTAGCCAACTCGCCGTTAGAGTGGACCTGGTCGCCGCCAACGTGAACTACCAGCTTGCAGCCGATTTTTTTGCAGGTTTCCGCTTCCGGAATATTTGCCGGACCGGTGCGCTGACCGCCCTTCGCGAAAATATCGGGCTTCAGCATTTCCAGTGTCTTCGAAACCGTTTGGTCGTCATCGATGGAAGCGATTACCTCATCGACTCCCTTGATGCTTTCCATGATTTCTTTTCTTTCGGCGTAAGGTCGGAAGATAAACCCTTTCTTCCGCAGCAGAAAATCATCGCTGTTTAAGATGACTACTAATTTATCACCCAGCTTTGCGGCTTCACGGATATACCGTAGTTGTCCGATATGAATCGGGTCGAAGGCTCCGCTTATAGCAACAGTCACCTGTTTACGTTTAGTCATATTTTAATGCTCCTTAAAAACAACTATTTAGCATATATTGTAACGTGTATAAAGCAATACGGCAAGACCCTAAAGAGGAAAGCTGCATATAAACTTTAAGTTTTAAGTTGTCCGTTACTCGTTTGATGTGTTAAACTTTTGATTCAGGAGACTATAATGAAACGAGTATTTTCCGGCGCGCGCCCGACATCCCGGCAGCACATCGGTAATTTGCTGGGCGCGGTTAATAACTATGTTAAGCTGCAGGCTGATTACGAGTGTGTTTACTGCATCGTTGATATACATGCCCTAACTACTTTACAGGAGACGGAAAAAATCCAGGGCTATATCCGGGATATGGCTCTAGATTGGTTAGCTGCCGGTATCGACCCGCAGAAAAGCATCGTCTTCGTGCAGTCTCACGTGCCTGAGGTGACGGAACTGCATACCTATTTGAGTATGCTGACTCCTCTAAGCTGGCTGTTGCGAGTTCCGACTTTTAAGGAAAAAGCTAAAGCCCAGCCGGATAATATCAATTACGGTCTGGTCGGCTATCCGGTATTACAAACCGCCGATATCATACTTTATAAGGCAGAAGTGGTTCCGGTCGGGGAAGACCAGCTGCCCCATCTTGAGCTGGCCCGTGAGATTACCCGCCGGTTTAACAGTCTGTTCGGCGAGACTTTCCCGGAGCCTAAAGCTAAATTAACCGAATTTCCGATGATTCCTTCACTGACCGGTAAGAGTAAGATGAGTAAATCCGAAGAGGGCTCGGCCATCGATATTGCTCATACGGCGGAAGAGACTTCTAAACGAATCATGAATGCAGTAACCGACCCGGAGCGCAAGTTCCGTAAGGATCCAGGTCATCCGGAAATCTGCAATATTTACGGCCTGCATAAATATTTTACGCCGGCGGAGGTCGAAGAAATCGGGAAACAATGCCGCGTGGCGGGTATCGGATGCGTCGATTGTAAGAAATTACTGGCGAAAAATATGAACGATTCCCTGGCTTCATTACGGGAGAAACGAGCGGCACTGGCCGCGAAACCGGAATATATCGATGAAGTTCTGGCGGACGGTGCAAAAAGGGCACAGGCAATCGCCCGGGTTACTCTGGACGAAGTAAGAAAAAAAATGGGTCTGCGATAGATTTGGAACATCAGGTAATTGCCGAAGTGAAGATTGTACCGCTCGGCACCAAAACTACCAGCCTGAGCCGGTATGTTAAAGCCTGCACCCAGTTATTGAAAGATGCTCCGGACATTACTTATCAAACTACGGGGATGGGTACGATAATTCAGGGTAGGCTTGACCGGGTTTTTGAATTAATCCGGCAAATGCACGAGATACCTTTTACGATGGGTGCCGTACGGGTATCTACCACGCTGACTATCGACGACCGCCGTGATAAAGAAGCTACCATCGAGAGTAAGGTGAAGTCGGTAACCGGATAAATGTTTTAACGGAGGATAAATGACGCTCCGCATTACCACTCTTTGTGAAAACACCGCGGGCACCGTTGATGTTATTGCCGAATTCGGTTTAAGTATGCTTATCGAAACCGGCCGAGAGAAAATTCTCTTCGATACCGGTGCCGAAATCTCCGTTCCTTATAACGCCGAAGCCCTTGGCGTAGATTTACATAAAGTTACTAAAATAGTTCTCAGCCACGGGCATATCGACCACACCGGTGGCTTGGGAAATGTTCTGGAAAAAATCGATAAACAAATCGAAATATTCGCCCACCCGGATGTCTGGTCGTCCCGTTTTAATTGCAGCGAGAACGGTAACCGGTTTATCGGTATCCCGTACCGCCGTGAACAAATGGAATGTATGGGGGCGGTTTTCCGATTGGGGAAGAAGCCTGTCCGTATAGCGGAAAATGTCTGGACGACCGGCGAAGTCCCCATGCTAACGGAATTCGAGAATTTTGAATCGGTAGCTGCCGACGGCACCGGCTGGTGGATAGAGTCCGGCGGGAAATTGAAGCCCGATAAAGTTATGGACGACCAGGCCGTAATCATCAAAACTAAACACGGGCTCGTGGTTGTTGCAGGTTGTGCCCATCACGGCCTCATCAACACGATTTACCAGGCTCAGAAAATAACCGGCGTAAAGAGAATATATGCCGTTTTAGGCGGTGCTCATCTGGCTGATGCCTCGGAAGAACGGGTGTGGCGGACTATCGGTATACTGCGGGAATCAGATGTCCGGAAAATAGGCTTGTGCCATTGCACCGGACTAACGGTAAATGCCATAATGGCACAGGAGTTCGGCGACCGGTTCTTCTTTAATAATGCCGGTTCGGTAACGGAATTTCCGTAAAGGAACGAGGGTGGATTTAACGGTCCAACTGGCGCCCAAACACAAGACGGGATTGAAGCTGAATAATCCTGTCATGACAGCTTCAGGCACCTTTGGTTACGGCACGGAATATGCTCATATTTTCGATATCCAGAGACTGGGTGCGATTGTCTGTAAGGGAACGACGTTGGAACCGAGAGAGGGTAATCCCCAGCCGCGGCTTATCGAAACAGCCTCCGGAATGCTCAACTCTATCGGCCTGCAGAATATCGGCATCGATGCTTTGATAAAAGAAAAGGCTCCGGTCTGGGCCAAGTGGAAAGTTCCGGTAATTGTTAATATCGCCGGCTCAACGGTTGAAGAATACGTACAGGTGGCTGAAAAGTTAAACGGTCTGCCGGGTATCGGAGCAATCGAGCTTAATATAAGCTGTCCCAATGTTAAAGCGGGCGGGGCGGAATTCTGTGCCGACCCGGTAACGGCCGGTAAAGTGACGGCAGCCGTTCGGGCGGCGACCGATTTGCCGCTAATTGTTAAACTGGCTCCCGATATGAGCGATATCGTTAATATCTGCAAGGCTGTGGCCGAAGCCGGTGCCGATGCGATTACCCTTATCAATACTCTCAAAGGGATGGCTATCGATACTGTCCGCCGCAAACCGATGCTGGGTAATGTTACCGGCGGGCTGTCCGGTCCGGCAATAAAACCGGTGGCTTTATTTATGGTCTATAAAGTGGCCGGACAGGTTGATGTTCCGATTATCGGCTGCGGGGGTATCGGGGACGGTCCGGATGCTATCGAGTTCATTATGGCAGGTGCTACAGCAGTTCAGGTGGGCACGGTTAACTTTGCTAATCCGAAAGCCCCGTTAGACGTCTTAAACGGCATCGAGCAGTTTTTACAGCGGGAAGGCAT
>CAZJQF010000124.1:0-4274 GCA_964547925.1 uncultured Dehalococcoidales bacterium | reverse complement strand
TGGCATCTCGAGAAGAGCAAAGTACGCGTCTTTACGAAAAGCAAAAATGGAAGCAGATTTCGAAATGGGCTAAAAATATCCAGACTAAAATTTAAATATATTTAAATTTTAGTTTTTGATAAGCTATGGGAATAATTAACTGATTACCCTAGTGGTTAACTATTTCCATTTGTTCTGGAATTTTAATAACCCCTATAATGAAAGGATTTTTCGGGATTATGTATTTTAACTTTATTCTACTACTCCACTATACCGGTCAGTCTTGTGTAGACCAAACCTATTTTAATAATCAGAGATTAATTGTACAATATCAACATATAAATCTCCTCACGGAGGAAAAGTATGGTAGCTGAACCGAAAACCGACCGGGATATGATGCTTAATATCGATAAACTGCAGTTAAGCGACCGTATCCATAAACTAAAAGATGCGATGTTTAGCGCACCGCGTAAAATCTCCGTCGACCGGGCCAGACTCGCTACGGAATCATGGCAAGAAACCGAGGGTGAAGATATCGAAATCCGGCGGGCGAAATTATTCCGTAAAATACTAGAAAACGTTCCTATTGCTATCTACGATTTCGACCTGATTGTCGGCCGGGAGACGGAGCATCTGGTCGGAGCTCCTATCTTTGTCGATGAAACCGGAGATTCCATACCCGGTCTCTGGAACGACAATAATAGTCCCAGGTTATTCGAGGGAGCCTTATCCGATAAAGATAAACAGGTATTGCGGGAATGTGCCCGCTATTTTCACGGCAAAACGGCCCCCGACCATGTTATGACTGTCTGGAAATCGTTAGTGGGTACCTGGGCTCAGGATATGACCGACGCCAAAGGTAACGACCCGACGCCCGATTCGGGATATTTTCCAGGGATAACCTGCCGGGGGATGTGGGAGAAAATATTATCCGGCGGTCTGCGGCAAATGATTATAGAAGCTAAAGCCGGTATCCGCAGATTCGAAGAAATGCAGGAAACGGATATCAACAAGTTTTACTTCTGGCAAGCGGCCGTTATCGTTTGCGAAGCTATGATTAACTACGCGCACAGATATGCAAAGCTGGCAGAAAATCTGGCTGAAAATGAAACAAGGCCTGAAAGACGTGATGAACTAAAAGAAATCGCCGCCATCTGTAAATGGGTACCGGAGAATCCGGCCCGTACCTTCCGTGAGGCAATACAGTGCGTCAACTTTATTATAGTCGGCCGGGGACTGGAAGCGATGTACCCGTTACTCATCGGCAGACTCGACCAGTATATGCGTCCATATTTCGAGAAGGACATCCGTGAACGGCGGCTGACACTGGACAGAGCAGCAGAAATCCTCGCTTCCGCTCTTACTCTCTGGGGAATGAAAGTAGTCGTACCGACCGGCCAAACCCAGCAGGAAACCCATCAATTCAGCTTTTGTATCAACAGTATTAATCTGGGTGGGGTGGATAAAAACGGTAATGATGCCTCAAGTGAACTGAGTTATCTGGTTTTACATATCGTTGGTTTGCTCAGAATGTCATCGCCGACCATATTAATCAACTGGAATGCCAACACGCCGCGCTGGTTACTATTGAAAGCCCTGGAAACTAATATGAAGACTAAGGGCGGCATTCCGTTATTTGAAAACAGCGACCATGTGGTAAAGAGCTTTGTAAACGACGGAATACCGGTGGAAGATGCCCGGGAATGGTACGGACAGGGCTGCGTTACTCCCATCATTCCTACTAAAGTCGACCATAACGGCAGCGAAGGCAAAGGGGCCATAAATATCGCTTTGATATTCGACCTTACGCTGCACCGGGGTGTATCCCAAGTTACCGGCAAGAAAGTCGGCATCGACGTAGGCGACCCGCGGGATTTTAAGACCTTTGATGATTTATACGAAGCTTTCAAGAAAGAGTGTAAATATGTGGTTAACCGGGTGTTATGGCTGGGCACGATAGCCCAGAGCATCGAGCCGCAATACCTGCGCTTCCCGTTCAATTCCTGCATTACCGGTCCGGGCTGTCTGGAAAAAGGTCAGGACCTCCTGATAACCGATGCCAACCATAGTTATGGTATCAGCGACCGGGCAATTGTAGATACAGCCGATTCTCTCACGGCTGTGAAAAAACTGATTTTCGATGATAAAAAGCTAACCATGGACGAACTTATAAGATCCATCGATTCTAATTTCGAAGGTAAAAGAGGCGAGGCAATCAGACAGCTTTGTCTGGCCGCGCCCAAATTCGGTAATGATATCGATGAGGCCGACAGGATGGTTCAGGAAGTTGGGCGGTTTTCCGGCAGCGTCATCAGGTCATATATCAATCCGTTCGATGTTCCCTGTAAAATATCGCGGGAAGGATTGTCATGGCATTATTTCGGTGGGCTGGGGGTCGGTGCCTTACCCAACGGACGGAAATCGAAAGAACCATTGAACGACGGTTCGATATCTCCCATGAGAGGAATGGATAGACTGGGACCCACCGGAGTCTTGAGGTCGGTACTTAAAGCCGGCTTTGAAGAGTCTTACGCATCCTGTCTCAATCAGAAGTTTTCCTGGACTCTTATGCACAGTCCGGAAAGCCGTGAAAAACTGGCCATGTTAACCGATACGTTTTTCCGAAATGGGGGACAGCACATCCAGTATAATATGGTAGACACTCAAGAACTGAAAGAAGCTAAACTACATCCTGCAGAGCACCGTGATCTGGTGGTCAGAGTCGGCGGATTCAGTGCCTATTTCATCATGCTTTCTCCGGAAATTCAGGACGATATTATCTACCGGAGCGAGCAGGGTTGTTGACATAACGTTTATGGTTATTAATATTTTAGTTAACATCACCTTAATTATTTGACACAAGTAAATTTATTATATATTATGAATTCAGTAAGCAATAATAGTTTTATTAATAGTTTATTCCTTCCTCAAGGTTCATATTAGAGTAATCATCTCCGAACCTGAATTGGCGTCCTTCCTCGGTTGTAAACTAACAATAGAATAATTAACATATCGAAAAGCAGGGAGAAAAAGATGAAAAATAATCTGATTACGGTATTAGACCCACGCGGCCAGCCCAGCGGTTTATTCGGACGGACAGTGGCGATAGATGCTCCTATGATGGACATTATACATCCCTTCGCCCAGCCGGAAGTAAAATTAGAACCGCAAAGTATGGCAAAACGTCTCGATAGTCTTGATGGGAAAACGGTATATTTAGTAGACACCGGATTTGGCGGCGGCTACGAATTTTTCCAGGAAGCCCAACAGTGGTTCACCCACAACAGGCCGAATATTAAAACGGTACTCGTCAAAAAAGAGGGTAACTTGTTCAGTGACGCCCCCAAACTCTGGGCGGAAATTAAAGAAAAGGGAGATGCGGTTGTCTTCGGCGTTGGCGGCTGAGACGGCTGTTCGGCGAGTATCGCCGAGTTCAGTCGCAATATGGAAGACGCCGGAATCCCTACGGCCCCGATGGTCACGGCCCGTTTAGCCGATTACATTAAGCATGACAGTGATAACCACGGTATGCCGTTGCGTTTCTGCTGTCCTCCGCATCCGGTTGCCTGGGTACCGCGGGAAACCCTTAAAGGTTACGTCGAAGGGAACGATCCCGTTACCGGCAAACCTTTGATGCAGGAAATTATCGATGCTCTCACCCTTCCGCTTACCGAGGATGAAAAGCATCCGGTTGCGGTCAAAAAACCGCGACGGCCGCGGTTATTAAAGCCGGATACTGAGGAATATTTACAGCGTCTGTTTATTGAAAACGGCTGGACTGACGGTCTGCCCATTATATTACCGACCGAAGACCGTGTTGCGGAAATGCTTACCGGAACCGACCATGCCCCGGATGAAATCGTAGGGCGTATGTCCGTAACCACCCACGAAGAAAAACTCGAATATACCGTTGAAAAGGTTGCCGTTAATGCGGTTATGGCGGGAGCCCGACCGGAGCATTTCCCGGTTATTCTTGCTCTAGCAGCTTCCCAACAACCGGCAATGCCCAGTTCTACCGGCTCATGGGGCGGTATGGTCATCGTTAACGGCCCTATACGCAACCAGATTGCGATGAACTGTGCCGGCAGTGCTCTGGGTCCCTTCAATTATGCCAACTCGGTTATCGGTCGGTCATGGACGCTGATTACGATTAACTTTGGTGATATTAATCTGTCCGAAAACTTTACCGGCAGCACCGGCTGTAACTTCAACTATAACAATATGTGCTGCGGTGAAAACGAAGAGCAAAGCGTATTCGAACCTTTCCACGTCCAGAAAGGTTTTAAGCAGATGGA
>CAZJQF010000123.1:0-4327 GCA_964547925.1 uncultured Dehalococcoidales bacterium | reverse complement strand
ATTAACCAGCCGCTCAGCTGGGAAAATATTATCGTTCCCACAGCCATACCGGAAGAGATTATTCCCGATACCATTGCACGGCGGGTAGTAAACCAACGGATAGATATCGATGATATGGGAACAATCGTTCCGGCAATTCCGATACCATTGAAGACGCCGTAAAACAGATACATTTGCCAGGGTTCGTGGACCAGAGGCATCAACAGGTAGCCGGCACCCATACATAAACCCGTAGCGGTTAGTACCAGCCGCGGCCCTAATTTATCGGTCAGACGGCCGGCGAGAATTCCGGCAACTCCGGCTATCAGGTTAGACAGAGAGAACGAAGCTGAAATAGAGGAGCGGGTCCACCCGAGTTCTTTGAGCATGGGTTCCATAAAAACGCCGAAGGAGGCACTCGTACCAAGAGCGACGACGCTAATGATAAAACAGAGAGCTACGATAACGAAACCATAATGGAACCGAGATTGTTTAGGCATAAAAAATAAATGGTATAAACCGGATTTCCGACTGTTTAATAAACGGTAAAATATGCTAATATTTTACTCTGTTTAGTTGAGGATAGCCAATACAGACCGGCGGAAGAATAAATAGACATAAAAGTAGAGGCTCTGCTTTAAAGCAGAGCCTCTACATAATACCAAAATTGATAACTAGGCGGTTCCCGGTGCTTCTGCCGGAGGAGAGATGATTACATCCTTTTTAGATGTTTTAGATTTATTCTTATCTTCGGCCGGAACTGATGGGGAATTCGGGTGCGCGGCGGAGGTGATGTCCGGGGCTTCGGCTTTCTTCTCCGTCACCGGTTCGTTGAAAAGGGCATCCAGTTCATCGCCTTCGAGCGTTTCCTTAACCAGCAGCCTCTCAGCTATCTGTACCAGCTTAGATTTGTTTTCGGTCAATATTGTTTTAGCACGGTTATAAGCGTCCTGAATAATACGATTGACTTCCTCATCAATAGTGTTAGCTACTTTGTCTCCGTAGTCTTTCTGTTCCGATATTTCACGACCAAGGAAAATTAACTCATCTTTTTGTCCGAAAGTGCGCGGGCCGAGAACGTCACTCATACCGAGATTCGTTACCATTCTCCTCGCCCAATCGGTAGCCTTTTTTATATCAGAACTGGCGCCCGAAGTAAGGTCGTTAAATATTAACTCTTCGGCCGCTCTACCACCGAATAACATCGCCAGACCATCTTGGAGGTAAGAGCGGGTAAGATAGTCCTTGTCTTCACTCAACATCTTGGTATAGCCACCGGCAGCACCTCTTGGTATGATTGAAATCTTTCGTACCGGCTCGACGTTAGAGCATATATGAGCTACCAGGGCATGTCCTGCCTCATGGTAAGCAGTAACCTCTTTTTCCTTAGAGCTCATCCGGTGACTCTTTCTTTCCGGTCCCATCATAACTTTATCAATCGATTCCTCGAGTTCGAGCATAGAAATGGTCTTCTTATTACGACGGGCGGCCAGGATGGCCGCTTCGTTTACCAGGTTAGCCAAATCAGCACCGCTGAAACCCACCGTTTGCTTGGCTAATATGTCCAATTTCACGTCATCGGCTAAAGGTTTCCCTTTGGAATGGACTTTTAAGATAGCCGTTCGTCCGATAACATCAGGCCGGTCAAGTATCACCCGGCGGTCAAAACGGCCGGGACGGAGCAATGCCGGGTCGAGAATATCAGGACGGTTGGTTGCCGCCATTACAATGATACTGGTATTAGTATCGAATCCATCCATCTCAACAAGAATCTGGTTTAGAGTCTGTTCGCGTTCATCGTGACTGCCGCCGAGGCCGCTACCGCGCTGACGCCCGACGGCGTCGATTTCATCGATGAAGATAATACAGGGGGCATTACGTTTCGCCTGGTCGAATAGGTCGCGTACACGTGAGGCTCCTACACCGACGAACATTTCCACAAATTCACTACCGCTAATTGAGAAGAAAGGTACGGAGGCTTCTCCGGCGACGGCTCTTGCCAGTAGAGTTTTCCCGGTACCGGGGGAGCCTACTAATAGAACACCTCTGGGAATACGAGCTCCCAGCACCTGGAATTTTTCCCGTGACTTAAGGAATTCCACGACTTCACGGAGTTCCTGTTTGGCTTCGTCAACACCGGCGACATCGTCAAAAGTAACAGTGGGCGTATTAGCCGGGAACAAGCGGGCCCGGCTGCGGCCGAAGCCCATGGCCTGGTTGTTTGCTCCCTGTGCCCGCCGGAACCAGTAAATAAGAATAACCATGAAGATTAAGAACGGCACAACGTAAATCAGCAGACTGGCCCAATCAAAACCGGCCGGTTGATAGCTGTATTCAACTCCGGTAAGGTCAAGTCCCAGATTCTGTAAATCAACGTAGTTTAGAGTCCCGATATAGGTCCGGTATTCTTTGTTTTCGGTTGTTATCGTCAGTAACGTATCGCCGTTGATAACCATCGTTTTTATTTGATGGTCGACAGAATAGGTTTTTATCTGGTCCAACGGCAACTCAGCCGGGGTCGGCCTTGCCTGGAAAATATAAACACCTAAAACAATGGCGACTAATATAATAATCGGCCATAATAAATTAATTCTTCTAACCTTCATTATTTATACCTCAAACAACTTCAATTATATCATAAATAAATAAAAAGTTTGAAACATCCTGACAAAAAAGGTAAATAAGAGACACCTCCCCGATAGGGAAATACGCTGAAATTATAAAGCCCGCTCTCAGTATTTAAACTTTCGTACTATGAGCGGGCTTAAAAAAAACGTATCTAAATTAATCCCGGCAGTCCGGACAGAGATCGAACATCTCGGCAGGCTGACCGGTCGTCTCGCAAATAAACTCAATTTGTTTTTCCGGGGCCCAATAAGTACCGCATTTGGTGCACTTCTTAAGTTTAAATTCCACTTTTTTCATCTTATGATTCGGCATGGTAAGAATCCGTTTATCGCCCTTATCTTTTAACGTAATGGTATTGATAGGACATACATAAACGCAAGAACCGCAGCCGATACATTTCTCCGACTGCTCATAATACGGAGCGGCGATTTCACGGTTAACGCCGCGGTCAACAGAGGAGATAGCACAGGCACCGACGACTTCCTCGCAGACCCGGACACATAAACCGCAGAGAATACAGTTTTTATCTTCAAGTTTAAAAGGCGTATTTTCGACACCAAGTTTTTTCGCTAAGGCATTAATAACCTCATTATTCGGACAGCGGGCAAGCAGGAGCTGCATTATTATCGCACGGTCTGCTTTTACTCTGTCCGAATCGGTTATGACGTTAAGTCCGTCTTCAGCCGGGTATAAACAGGAGGTTACCAGACGACGGCGGCCTTTCCGTTCAACCTCGACGATACAAAGACGGCAGGCACCATACGGTTTTACCGCTTCGTTGTGGCAGAGGGTGGGAATATAGATATTATTTTGCTGCGCTACCTGAAGGATAGTCTGTCCTTCGGTAAATTCAAGTCCGCGTCCATTAATCGTTATTTTCACAGTGTTTCTCCCAAAATTAACGTCAGCTTTCAACATGAAGCCAAAAGCCTTATTTTACCCCAATGGCACCGAATTTGCAGACATCCTTACAGGAGCCGCATTTAATACATTTACCGGAGTCCAAAACAACAGGTTTCTTCTTTTCAACCTGTGTAATTGCGCTTTGCGGGCAAACCTTAACGCATTTACCGCAGCTGACGCACTTGTCTGCTTTAACGTAATATTGAATTAACGCACGGCATACTCCGGCCGGACAGCGTTTTTCTTTAATATGAGCTTCGAACTCATCACGGAAGTAGCGGATAGTGGACAGAACGGGATTCGGAGCACTCTGTCCCAGACCGCATAAAGAAGCATCTTTAACCCCGACGGCGAGTTGTTCGAGTAATTCGATATCACCTTCTTTGCCTTTACCTTCGGTAATATCGGTGAGGATTTCTTTCATCCGCTTAATGCCTTCACGGCATGGGGTGCACTTACCGCAGGATTCTTCTTCGAGGAAGCTGATAAAATATGTGGCGATATCGACCATGCAGTTGTCTTCATCCATGACAATCATGGCCCCGGAACCCATCATCGAACCGACTTTCGTCAACTCATCGAAATCGACTTTCATATCGAGCATCGATTCCGGAATACAGCCGCCGGAAGGTCCGCCTGTCTGAACGGCTTTAAATTTCTTCCCGTTCGGAATACCGCCGCCGATATCGTAAATAATTTCCCGCAGTTTGATACCCATCGGGACTTCAATCAGGCCGGTATTATTTATTTTACCGACCAGAGAGAATATTTTGGTTCCCTTACTGGTGGTGGTGCCGATTTTATAAAACCAATCGGC
>CAZJQF010000122.1:0-4442 GCA_964547925.1 uncultured Dehalococcoidales bacterium | reverse complement strand
CCTTATATGAGCGTGCTTTCCAATCTGAAACTGGGCGCTTATCTGCAAAAGGATAAGAATAAGGTTGTTGAAAACCTGAGCTATGTATTTAAACTTTTCCCGCGGCTTAAGGAGCGTGTCAATCAGCAGGCCGGTAGTCTGAGCGGCGGCGAACAGCAGATGCTGGCCATCGGACGGGCTTTGATGTCTAATCCCAAACTGCTGATTATGGATGAGCCTTCCCTTGGATTAGCTCCTATTGTTATCGACCTGGTTGCCGATACCATCAACAGCGTTAATAAAAAAGGTATAAGCGTCCTGCTCGTAGAGCAGAATGCCGGTCTGGTTACTAAAGTCGCCCAGCAATGTTACGTGATTGAAGTAGGTAAAGTGGTTTTACAGGGTAATATCAAGGATTTGATGTCCAACGATTCGGTCCGACATGCATTTTTAGGTTAAACTGATAAGCTAATACACCGGATAATACCGGCTCGGCATACAATATTCGAATAGCATCGACTTATAATGGAAGTAATGACCAGGAGATAAAAATGGCGAAAACGAAAACCAACCGTGAAATTATCGAAATGCTGGTCGCCGAAGTGTTCAACGGCCATAGTTTTAAAATGTTAGACCAATATATGCAGGATGACTATGTCCAGCATAATCCAGATGTGCCTCAGGGTAAAGCCGGTTTTAAAGACTTTTTTACCAATACTTTCAAGTCTATGCCGGATTTCGGTTACACCATTAAACATCTGGTTGCGGAAGGCGATTTCGTGATGTTGCACGCCGCTACCACCGGTACCCATACCGGCCCGTGGATAAATGATAAACCTACCGGGAACAAGATAGATATCGATGTTGTAGATATTTTCCGTTTTCAGGACGGAAAAATTGCCGAACACTGGGACGTTGCGGATACGTTCAATCTCTTCAAGCAAGTCGGCGTTATCGAAAAATTCCTGGCTACCAACAAAGTTCAAAAAAGTATTTAACTCGATAATATATTTGCATTACGGGCAATCATAATTAAGGTAAATAACTAAGAAGCTTTACGGATATTAAGCTACCGTTATTTCGGTTACACAGGCATTAAAAATCGGTTATAACGACCTCTCCGGATAATTACAGATACTTCGTTAGACACAAAGGCTCCGAAAAAGGGGATGGGGGTATTATGAGCGGCAACGGACCCGGAAATCCGAAAACAATAAATACCCAGATAGTTATTATAGGTGGTGGAGGAGCCGGGTTAGCTGCTGCTGTTGCCGCTGCGGAAAAGGGAGCCCGGGTTCTGGTCATTGAAAAACGCCCCAAAGTCGGCGGTAACTCCGCTCTCGCCGAAGGTCTTTTTGCCGCAGACAGTCCGGCACAAAAGAGGCTTAACATCGATGCCACTACCGATGAAATTTTCAAAATGGCGATGGATTATTCTCACTACAGCTTGGACGGTAAGCTGGTAAGAGCATTCATCGACAAATCCGGTGACACCATCCGCTGGTTGGAAAACAAAGGCTTAACCTTCGACTATATTCCGAGTTATTATCCCAATCAGCGTCTGCCGACCTGGCATTACGTTGACGGCAGAGGCATCGTTTTGCTGAATATGCTCTTGAAAGAGGCCGAAAAATCAGGTGTTGAAATCCTTGTCGGTACCAGCGGAACTAAACTCCTAATCAATAAAAAACAGAAAATTACCGGAGTAGTCGTAAAACAAAATAATCAGGAATTCACGGTGAAAGCCGGAAGCGTTATTATTGCCACCGGCGGTTACGGCGGCAATGCAAAAATGCTTCAAAAATATTTCCCCTTTTATACTAAAAACTATATTTATCGAGGCCTGCCTCATAAAGGTGATGGGATAACAATGGCCCTTGATATCGGAGCCGCGGCGGAGGGACTGGGGATTTTACAGTTATCCGGTATCAATTCTCCGAAACTGACAGAGTGTTTGAATGCCATTGTGGAACAACCGGACACCATCTGGGTAAATAGTCTGGGAGAACGCTATATCGACGAGACCGCGGGTTTTAACCATTTCGAAAGTGTTAACGCTGCCATCAGACAACCCGATAGCGTAAGCTATACTCTATTCGACCGGCGTCTGGTCCGAAATTATATCGAAACAGGTATCGCTAAAGGCCTGGGCCAGGTCATCCGTCCCGGTACCAAATTAACGGATTTGGAAAGTGAATTAGCTGCAGCTCTGGATAAATACCCGGAGTGGATTACGAAGTCGAATTCCTGGGATGCTATCGCAAAGTGGATGGGGACCGAACCGGCCAAACTGAAAGCGACGGTTGAGGAATATAATTCATCATGTGAACGCGGGTATGATCAAATATTTGCGAAAGACAGGAAATATTTGAGTCTCCTGAAATACCCTCCTTATTATGCGGTCAAGTGTTACCCTTCTTTTTTAAGTACTATCGGTGGAATTAAGATTAATTACCGTATGCAGGTATTAGATAGAGCCGGGAAGCCTATCCGGGGCCTTTTTGCTGCCGGAAGTGATACCGGAGGCTGGGAGCCGGAAACTTATAATGCTAATTTGAGCGGTTCGGCATTCGGTTTTGCGATAAATTCAGGTCGTATTGCCGGGGAAAATGCCGCTGCGTTTATACTTAGCCGTTAGTATTTTCAACCTCTTGATACGGAACTTGCATCCGGCTGTAAAATTACAGATGATAATGCCATATGAGGTAAAAACATTATGAAACGAATCGGCGTTGATATCGGAGGCACCTTTACCGACATCGTTTATATCGATGACGCTACCGGTAAGGTCGTGGTCAATAAGGCTCCTACTACTCCCGGCGACATTAGCATGGGCGTAATAGATGCGGTGAAAAAGCTGCGTATGGCGGTGTCCGACGTGGGTTTGTTCATCCACGGGACTACGGCGGGGATAAATGCTATCGTTCAGGGCAAAGGGGCGAAGGTGGGGCTGATAACTACCGCCGGTTTTGCCGATGTTCTGGAGATGCAGCGGGGTAATAAAAAAGAACTTTACGATTATATGTGGAAAAAACCGAAACCGCTGGTGCCAAGGCATCTTCGGTTATCGATTAACGAACGGATGAATTACCTGGGAGAGGTCCTGCAGCCTCTGGACGAAAATGAAGTCATCGAGATTGTTTCACGGCTTAAACGCGAAGGTGTGGAAGCGGTTGCGGTCTGCTTGCTGCATTCTTACGCTAATCCGGCCCACGAATTGAAAGTGGGTGAAATTATCAACAGAGTCTGGCCGGAAGCTACGGTGGCACTCAGCCATCTGATTGCCCGGGAGATGAGAGAATACGAACGGGCGAGTACGACCGTCATTAACGCCTATGTCGAAAAAATTGTAGTGAAGTATCTGAGCCGCTTACATACGAATTTGAGTAATATCGGATTTTCCGGACAGCTGCTGATTTTGAGCCCGAGCGGGGTTCTCGGATTAGAAGCAATCAAAGAAAAAGCCATATATAGTCTCGGTTCGGGCCCGATAGGAGGGGCGGCCGGTTCCGCCTTTATGGCGAGACTTTGCGGCCTGCAAAATCTGGTGACGATGGACGTGGGAGGGACTACATTCGACGTTTCGGTCATCAAAGACGGCCAAAATGTCGAAAAACACCAGAGTGAAGTTAAGGGGTACCCGTTATTGATTGCCGGTATGGATATTCATTCCATTGGCGCCGGCGGCGGCAGTATTGCGAGGGTGGATGCCGGAGGACTGCTTAACGTCGGCCCGGAAAGTGCCGGAGCCGAACCCGGCCCGATGGCTTATAACAAAGGAGGCAAGGAGCCTACGGTTTCTGATGCCGCAATAGTAAACGGATTAATCGACCCCGATTATTTCCTGGGTGGGGAAATCAAGCTGAATAAAGAGTTAGCGGTAAAAGGAATTCAAAGTATTGCTGAAAAACTGGGGCTCAGTTTGAATGCAACGGCGGATGGGATTCTGGCTATAGCCACCAATAATATGATTAATGCGACCAGCGAAATACTGGTCGGACAGGGTTTTGACCCCCGGGATTTTTCCCTGATTTCCTTTGGCGGCGGCGGTGGAATATTCGCCGCTAACATTGCCCGGGGAATGTCGGTTCGTGATTTGATTATACCCAACAATCCGGGGGTGTTTTCCGCTCAGGGTATTTTAACGATGAACATTGTCCACACTTATGCCCGGGCTCACGGCAGAGATTTTGACAGTATGGATTTAAGTGAAATCGAAGCCGTTTTCCGGGAGCTGGAAACAGATGCTTTAATAAAGCTCAAGGCTGAAGGTATGACCGAAGAGAAAATCGAATATCTACGCTCTATCGATATCTGTTTCGAGGGCCAGCGGTATTATATCGATACCCCGATACCCAACGGGAAATTGAGCAATAACGTTGTGATTAAGACTGAAATCAGTGATATGTTCCGGCGTCTCTATAATGCCAGATACGGTCATTTAATCGACGCCCCGTTAAAGA
>CAZJQF010000121.1:0-4469 GCA_964547925.1 uncultured Dehalococcoidales bacterium | reverse complement strand
TTCCGGCGTCTCTATAATGCCAGATACGGTCATTTAATCGACGCCCCGTTAAAGACGATTAATTTGAGATTAAAAGCGGTAGGGCGGATTGAAGATATTCCGGTTAGGGAATTAGAAGAGGGTAAAAAAGAAGCACCTTCGGGCGCCGTTAAAAAGAGCCGGCAGGTATTTCTGGACGGGAAAATTTCGGATGCACAAATTTATGAGAGGGCCGGACTTCTTGCCGGCAATGTAATTCAGGGGCCGGCCGTTATCGAAGAGCCTTTTCACGTTACGGTGGTGATGCCCGACCAGGAACTTACGGTCGATAAGTTCGGTAATTTGATAATTAAGAGGAAGGGTAGCTAAATGGCAAAGATAGACCCGATTACGTTTGCAGTAGTACGCAATAAGTTTATTTCCATCGCCAACGCGATGCAGGAAACGGCGCTCCGGTCCGGAGTGACTACCTTTATGTATGAGATTATGGACTGCTCGTTTTCGATTCTGGACGCGAATGCCGATGTGGTGGCCCAATCTCACGGCATGCTTATTTTCCTGGGCAGTTTAAGTCCGGCGGTAAAAAATTGCCTGGATATTATGGGTAAAGATAATGTCGAGCCGGGGGATGTTATCATTTCCAACGTGCCCGATATTACCGGGACGCACACTTCGGATGCCATTCTGTTCACGCCTATCTTTTACCGGGAGAAGATATTCGGGTTTGCGGCTACCAAAGCCCACTGGATAGATTTAGGGGCGAAAAGCACTTATCCCTCCGATGCCGCGAGCATTTATGAGGAAGGATTACGTATACCTCCGACCAAAATATACCGAAAGAATGTTTTCCAGAATGATATCTGGGAAATCATTAAATATAATTCCAGAGCTCCGGAATTAGTCCTGGGGGATATGCAGGCTCAGATTGCCGGCTGCCGGTTGGCGGAAAAACAGGTTAGCGAGCTCCTGAACAAGTATGGAGTCGAAACGGTAAACGAGATAATCCGGGAGATGTATGATTACAGCGAGAATATAACCCGGATGGCAATCCGGAAAATGCCGGAAGGAACCTGGTCGGCGGAAGATTTCATGGATAACAACGGCATCGAAATGGATAAACCGATACGGACGAAGGTTGTTATTACCGTCAAGGACGGTACTATCACAATCGATTTATCCGGGTCGGATACGGAACAGCCAGGCCCGATGAACGGTTTATGGGTTACCACCCTCTCGGCAACACGGTCGGCAGTCAAAGCTATCACTAATCCTACACTCCCTGCGAATGAAGGTTTTAACCGCCCCATAACAGTCATTGCTCCCAAGGGTACTATTTTTAACGCGGGACCGACGGCCCCCTCGTTTTTGAGCGCCAGTGTTTCCGAAGCCATCTTTGAGCTCATTAACCGGGCTTTATATAAGGTCCTTCCCGAAAGAATACCCGCCTGCTCCGGCGGTGATGTGGTCGGCAGCGGGTTATTCGGGGTCGATACTAAAACCGGAAAATACTGGGGGACGATTACGCCCAGTATTATCGGACACGGTGCCGATTATAAATCGGACGGGGACAGTTATTTGATGTTTCACTCGGCCGGCGCCAGTCAGAATATACCAACCGAGATAATGGAATCCACCTTTCCCGTACACGTCGAGAAGGCGGAGTTTATACCGGACAGCGGCGGCGCCGGAAAGCACCGCGGCGGTCTCGGTTCTCAATTAAGACTGCGGTTGCTCGCCCCGGCTGCATTTTACGCTTTTATCGAGAAGGGAAAAAGTCCTCACTGGGGATTCGAAGGCGGCAAAGAGGGATTAAGAAATTACGCGCTCATCGAATCCAAAGATAAAGGGACTTTTGAAGTACTGAAGAGTTCCGGAGTTCCTTTAAATGCGGGCGATATGGTGACCGTGGTTGCGGGCGGCGGCGGAGGCTACGGTAATCCCTATGAAAGGCCTCCCGAAGATGTGCAAAAAGACGTCGTGAACGGCTATGTTACGATTACCGAGGCACGGGAGCAATATGGTGTGGCCATCAATCCCGGCGATTTGAAAGTAGATTTTGAAGCCACGCAAAAACTCAGGGCCCGTTAATCCTAACGTTTCGTATTGAATTTCAGAGCGTTTTCTCCGGCAATACGTCCCGAGTTGATGGCGAATCCTAAAGCTGCTCCGGACATTTCCAGACTGTATACGTCCGACGACCAGCCTGCGGTATCGCTACCGGCGGCATAAAGTCCGGGTATCACATCATATTCTTTATCGAGGACTTCCATATTCCGGTTTATCTTGATTCCCCCGATAGTCTGCAGGAAACCCACGCTGCATTTGATCGCATAGAAAGGGGGAGAGCGTAAAGCATTTAGATATCTCGGGTCTTTCCCGAAAGTAGCATCGTATTCCTTATCACTGCATGAGTTGTATTCCTGAACCGTAGCTTTTAGAATTTGCGGTTTAGCTCCGATAAATTTAGCGATTTCCGTCCAGGAATTCGCTTTTTTCGCCGCCCCGGATTTAATGCCGCTTTGCAGTTCTTCATCCAGATAAGTCAGTTTCGTTTGAGGGGGCACGCGGGTGCCTCTTCCTTTGATAACCCCCTTATTCATCAGGTCGTTTTTTATCTGCTCGTCGAAAAGGGCGTAGCAGGCGTGTCCGGGTTGTCTTAACAGGGCACCGGCATACCCGAACGGGACCAGGCCGATATTTTCATCGATGAAACGCTCGCCGAGCCTGTTTACCCAGACCAGGTTCGGTTCCCAGGGTAAGGACCTTATTTTTGCCGAGCCTATATAGTCCGGTCCTCCCATATGCAAAATGCCGAGGTCGGCGGTGGCTGCCCCTTTCTCCATGGCCATTAACAGGCCGTCTCCCGTATGAGGCAGACCGTAGCACCTGATATCTTCGGCATAAAAAGAGCAATATTTTTTAAGCAGTTTCTTGTTGCCGCCGTAACCGCCCGTGGCGATGACGACACTTTTCGAGATTATTTTTATCGGTTTCCCGGCTTTTTGAGCTATTACGCCGCCAATTCGGCCGTTTGCCTTCGTTATTAAATCTTTTACCCCGGTCTGCAGCAGTGTTCTAACTTGCAGATGTTCCAAATTTTTCTTCATCGCTTTCATGTATTCGGGACCGCCGCCGACAAAACAATGGAAGACTAAAGGTACCTGGTTCGGATAGTACCTGATACATTCGAAGTTAATCCCTTTCGATTCGAGCCAACTAATGGTGTCGCCGGATTTATTGATAAACGCGCGCATTATCGCGGCATCGAGTTTTAAAAGGTCGCGGTTCATAACTTTCTGGAAAAGCCGGTCTTTATCGGCGTCGATATTCATGCGTTTTTGCACCGGACTGCCTGCAGCAAAGATGCCCTCGGCGCTTACCGAATTACCGCCTAACACGCCCCTCTTCTCAATGAGTATAACGTCGGAGCCTCCTTCAGCCGCGGCGACTGCCGCCGCCAGTCCGGCACCTCCGCCACCGATGACTACCGTATCGGCTTTTAGCGTTTTTGTGACGTCAGTATCATTATTCATAGTTATTCCTCAATCTCAAATAAAATTATCGGGTGCTTCAAGAATTATATAATATATTAAATAAATAGTAACACTTTGATATATTTATATTATTCTACTAATAATTCAGGCGGACGACAATTTATCCGGCTTAAATGGAGAGATTGAGGTATTGATAATTCGAAAAATAAGAAGTATAATCACTCCCAACCGCGCGGTCTGAAATATTTCCCTGGTTTAATATTCAGGTTTGATTTTGGAGGGTATGATGAAAAAATATAAAATCGGGATTATCGGCTGTGGTTTTGCGGCCAACGGGGCCGGTACGGGCAATCAGATTCATATGCCTTCACTTTATAGAATGCAGGATGAAGTGGAAATAGTTGCTTTCTGCGATTTAATCGAAGAAAAAGCGGCTAAATCAGCGAAGGAATACGGTACCGGTAAAGCTAAGGTTTATAACGATTACAAAGAATTGCTTAAGGACGATTCGATTGATATCGTCGATGTTTGTACACCAAATAAGTCACACGCGGAAATTACGATAGCCGCGCTGGAAGCCGGCAAACACGTTTACTGCGAAAAGCCGATGGCGAAAAAGTATGCCGATGCGGTGAAAATGGTCGAGGCCTCTAAACGGACGAAGAAAAAACTGACTATTGGTTATCAATACCGCTTTCGGGCGGACGCATGGTATCTCTATGAGTTATGCCGCCGGGGCGATTTAGGCGAAATCTATTTTGCTAAAGCACATGCCCTGCGGCGCCGGGCGGTGCCTACCTGGGGCGTATTTTTGAATGAGGAAGAGCAGGGCGGCGGCGCCCTTATCGATATCGGGACTCACGCGCTGGATATGACGCTCTGGATGATGGATAACCATAAACCTCAAAGTGTTCTGGGCAGCACCTTTAAAAAATTCGCCAAACAAAAAGATACGGCCAACTTCTTCGGCGATTGGGACCCGGCTAAATTTACCGT
>CAZJQF010000120.1:0-4490 GCA_964547925.1 uncultured Dehalococcoidales bacterium | reverse complement strand
TTAGAGCACTGCGTTGACATCGCAGAGGTCAATGGTTCGAGCCCATTACCGCCCACCATTTTAGCATCAAAACAGTGGTAATGTTCAATAGACAGAACTCCTAACAAACATTAATAATAAATAAACTTCATATCTCAATTTCCCTAGTTCAATCTGCTGGTAACCTACAGATAATTTAGTTATAATGTAAACTATTATGAAGCTGATTTGTTATTGCCACGGTTATACTGAAGCCGATATTATCGCTGACGTTATGAGGAATAAAGGCAAGTCTTCAATCATGGAGCAGATAATAGAGGCCAGGAAAAATAATTCCTGCCATTGTGATGAAAAACATCCAGAGAAAAGGTGATGTCTCCCCGACGTCCGCCGTGTAGTGGATAAAGCCAAGATGGAATAATGGTAAACGCCTTTATATTAACAGCTTGAAAGAGAGCGAAAAAGTTCTGTCTATTGGACACGACCGTCCAGTGTCCTCTAATTTAACTTTTGTATCCAGAAGTTGTCAGAAAGTTGTCATGTAGTTTACTACCCTAAACGATTACTATAGTGTGACGGCAGAATTTGTTCTATATTTACTCAGAGGGATACAATAGTGGGTATGAAAAAAGCAGTTGAGTGGTTATTGGAAGGCCCACCATGGGTACAATATCGCACCCATATAGATCTTCTTGGGCAAGCAGAAAATAACTCAGAGGTAGCCGGTATCCGGAAGCAGATATTAATCCATCCAGATATACATGCATTACTAGCTGAATTATCAGAATGGCCTGGTCCACCTTTAAAACGGCATAACGATGCTGGACACCTACTACATAAACTCGTCTTTATTTCTGATATTGGAATAGTAGCGGGTGATCCCAGTGTTGGTGAAATCGTCAAGAATGTAACAGAACACAAGTCGCAAGAGGGTGCCTTTCAGGTCATTGCCAATGTTTCTCCCCAGTATGGAGGCAGTGGACAAGACCAATTAGCATGGATGTTGTGCGATGCGCCATCAGTTCTCTATAGCCTGGTCAAACTGGGACTGGGAGAAAATCCCGAAGTCCAATCTGCCGCAAAACATCTAGCGAGTTTGAGTTTTGAAAATGGCTGGCCTTGTACGGTATCTCCTGAATTCGGCAAATTCAGGGGCCCCGGTCGAAAAACTGATCCTTGTCCATATGGCACACTAATTTCACTAAAGGCTTTGGCTCAATTTCCCGAATGGCGTGATAGCAAGGTTTGTAAAACAGGTGCTGAGACTATATTGCAGCTCTGGGAACAGCGAAAAGAACGTCGTCCTTATTTGTTTGCTATGGGCACAGATTTCGCTAAACTGAAGATGCCCCTGATTTGGTATGACATACTCCATGTTCTTGAAGTCCTGACTCAATTCCCTCAT
Organism: uncultured Dehalococcoidales bacterium; assembly: GCA_964547925.1. Lineage (GTDB taxonomy): Bacteria > Chloroflexota > Dehalococcoidia > Dehalococcoidales > JAFGLR01 > JAFGLR01. Next base: position 3,106 of record CAZJQF010000120.1, on the reverse strand, counting down.
TTGAAGGATGATAAACGGCTTCTCGAAATGATTAACTTTATAGAAGCTAAAGCAGATAAAGAGGGGCGGTTTACCGCAGAATCTGTTTGGAAGCCTTGGGCTGGCTGGGAATTCGGACAAAAGAAGGAGCCTTCCTTTTTGGTGACTTTCGAGGTCTACAGAATTTTAAAGCGATTATCCACTAATCTCCTAAGCTGAAAGCTAATCCAAATCTTTTATTTCTGCCTATTGAATAGTAGCGCCCGCCATCAAAACATTTTGGCTTATCATTTTAACCTTTGACCAGACTTATCGCCCCGAACCGGCAGCCGGTCATGCAGGCTCCGCAACCGGCACAGTTTTCCTTCTTCACTCTGGGCTTTCCGTCCTCAAGATGCAGTGCGATGCAGAATTGGTCGGTACAAATTCCGCATTTAGTGCATTTTTCTTCGTCTATTTCCGCAACATACGGACCGCCTACCGACCGTTCCGTCTCTTCAAGATATTTTATGTATTTTTGCCCCAGTCCTACTATCTCTTCCAGAGAGGCATAGCCCTGTTCTTTCATAAATTTACGCAGGAAATCGTTACACTGCCGTATCAACTTCCTTCCTTTAAACATGATGCCGGTACACATTTGTATCTGGCGGGCGCCCAGCATTAGTGCTTCGACACATTGTTCCGGAGTCGTTATGCCGCCGGACGCCGCAATATCCAGTTCGGGAGTAAATTTAGCTATTGCTGCGACATGCTTATAAGAAGTTAACCGGAGCCAGGAACCGGATGTTCCGACAAAAGGATTACCGTCGGTGAAGGGATAAATGGGTTTGCCGTGGTTATATATATCCGGCGGGGCAATCGTGATACCGCAGTTTACACTCTGAATCCATTTCCCTCCGGCATTACTGATACGCTTCGCTAAATCAATGACACGCAATAACCCGGTTTCCGGGGATAGCTTAACCCCGACCGGTATTTTGACTGCTTTAGCCACTTCTCTGGTAATGTTTTCGACGATATCCGGGATTTCCCCGATGACGCTGCCGTACCACCGCAGCGTGAATTCTCTGTTATTCGACTCTTCAAAAGCGTCCTTCATTGCCGGATGAGCCGGACAGGAGACATTAAGTTCAATCAAATCCGCGCCGTGGTTTTCCCACCATTTAGCACAATCTACCCAGCTATCCGGAATATCGGCATAACCCGCCACATTGACGATAATCCGGGTATCTTTAGGTTTATTTTTTAAAAGAATATTTATTAAATCTTCACCCTGCTGGAGCCGCTGGCGGCTCATCTCGGCATCGATATAACCCGGCCAGATATTCGTAAATAAACCTTCCACGCCGCCGTAAGCCCGGATTACCCTTTCCGCCGGAGGATAACGAACCGCTGGTTTAAACGGTTTCAAGGCTTTATTAAGCTTCTGCAGCGTTTCTTCGGAAGCAATAGTTCTACCCGGTACTTCGATAAATCCTGCTCCGGCCTCCACGTTTTTCAATAATATTTCCGCATGGGATTCGACCGTAATATTCTTACCGAAAGGCATACCTATGGCGCCGACGCCAATCGGAGAATTGAAATTGATTCCGGCAAATTTTATATTCAAATCGGGTTCCTGTATTTTGGACATCTAAAACCTCCTGAATTTTCATGTCGCCTGTGGCTTCGATTAACTTCTAAAAATAAATCATATCAATTTTAAGTTTTAGAGTAATAATATCATTAATTTTCTGATAATCAAATCCGGCTATAAAATATGCATTCTTTTTCTGCCTATTGCACATCACTGACTATTGTATTAAAATAACATAGAAATTAGATTAGTCTCTTAAAGGAGGTGTGCTGATGCTTGCCATGTATTTATTTGCGGATGTCACACCCCGGAAGAGTTCTGACTAAGTAGTTTATTCTCAGTAAATAAATTATTAGCCGTTCCTCCGGGAACGGTTTTTCATGCCTGTTATTAGACAAAACAATACAATTAGCCGCGGGGTGTGATGCTCTGCGGCTTTTTCTTTTTACAAATCTTTTCCATTATTTTCTATAACTTATTAAGGAGAATTGAACTGAATATTAATACGAATTATCATTCACAAAACCTTGATTTTCTTGGTTGGAGTCCATATTTTCAGGAACATTTTCAAAAGTTGAATATCCCTGATACTGTGCCTGCCAGAGTCATCTCGGAATCCAGGGGTTTTTTTCAAGTATATAGTGAATACGGTATTCTGACGGCAGGAATTGCCGGTAAAATGCGGTATACCGGTGATACAGAAAATAGCTACCCGGCAGTGGGTGATTGGGTCGCGGTTAGACCACTGGCAAGCGAAAAGAAAGCCGTCATTTACGCCGTTCTACCAAGAAAAAGTAAGTTTTCCCGTAAAGTAGCTGGCGAGCATACCGCCGAACAAATCGTCTCAGCTAACATAGATACTGTATTCATTATCAGCGGTCTGGACGGGGGAAGAAATTTCAACCTCCGCCGGATTGAACGTTACCTGACACTTGCCTGGAATAGCGGTGCCACACCGGTTATCATTCTTAATAAAACCGATTTGTGTTCCGAGGTCGGGAAATATGTTCAAAGTGTTGAAGATATCGCCCCCGGCATATCTATTCATGCCGTAAGTGCTAAAGAACAAACCGGTTTAATTGCTCTTAGAGGTTATCTGACAATAGGACATACGGTTGCTTTTTTGGGTTCTTCCGGTGTCGGCAAATCTACTCTCATCAATAGTCTGCTGGGCGAAGAAAAACAGGAAACAGGCGATGTTCAAGAAGGTAATCGTTTGGGCCGACATACGACAACGATGAGAGAACTCATTCTGCTTCCCTCCGGGGGCATTATGATTGATACACCGGGAATGAGGGAGATTCAAATGTGGGCCGGAGAAGATGATTTACAGGGAGCTTTCGAGGATATTGAAAAACTGTCAGTAAAGTGCCGCTTTGCCGATTGTAGTCATAATGCAGAACCAGGCTGTGCGGTTAAATCTGCCATCAACCGTGGAGAGCTTGACCCGGCACGCTTGGAAAATTACCGTAAGTTACAAAATGAGTTGAAATACCTGGCATCTCGAGAAGAGCAAAGTACGCGTCTTTACGAAAAGCAAAAATGGAAGCA
>CAZJQF010000119.1:0-4550 GCA_964547925.1 uncultured Dehalococcoidales bacterium | reverse complement strand
TGACCGGGAAACCCTATCCGGTGAAAGCCATGATTACCTGGGGCAGCAATCCCCTGATGTGGTCGGCCAACACTAAAAGCACCTATGAAGCCTTCAAGAGCCCGAATCTGGAACTGCACGTTGTCAGTGAGTACTGGCTGACGCCGACGGCGGAACTGGCCGATTATGTCCTGCCCGTGGCGAGCTGGCTGGAAAAACCGCTTTGCTCGACCTTCGAGGATTTCTCGGAAGTCGTTTTTGGCGGCGAACGGGCCATCCCGCCGGTTGCCGAAAGAAGGGATGAATATGACATCTGGAGCGACCTCGGCAGGAGAATGGGGCAGGCCGCAGACTGGCCGTGGCAGACGTATGAAGAAGTAATCAAACACCAGATAAAGCCCTTAGGCATTACCTACGAGCAATTTATGCATGACGGATTTATCAAGTCCGATTCCCGGCCTTTCAAACGGTACGAACAACAAGGATTTCCCACCCCCACCGGCAAAGTCGAACTGTATTCGACGGTGCTGGAGAAGATGGGCTACGACCCCCTGCCTTATTATGAAGAGCCTGCGGAAAGTCCGGTCAACACCCCGGAATTAGCCAAAGAGTATCCCCTGATTTTAAATACCGGCGGCCATTTTATGCCATTTTTCCATTCCGAATACCGTCAATTAGGCATCGGAATGCGGGAAAGACACCCCGACCCCATTGCCGACATCCACCCGGAGACGGCCAAAAAACTGAATATCAACGACGGCGACTGGATGTGGATTGAAACCCGGCGGGGCAGAATTAAGCAGCGGGCACGTCTGAACGACGGCATTTTACCCGATGTGATTAACGCCCAGCCTTCCTGGTGGTTTCCGGAGCAACCCGCCGCAGAACCGTCACTGCACGGATTATGGGAATCCAACGCCAACGTCTTAACGGCAAACGATGAAGCGTCGCTGGACCCGCTAACCGGAGGCTGGTACACGCGGGCTTTATTGTGCAAGGTTTATAAGGTGTAACTTGATGTTAATGTCAGGCTAGCCGCTATTTTATAACAGCGACGAAATCATCTCGAAGATTTGTTTTTTGGAGTAGTTTTTAAGCTGGTTCGCCCCGGACGGACAGGCCGTCGCACAGGCCCCGCAGCCGCGGCAAAGCGTTTCATTCACCGTCATTACCTGCCGCCGGGCATCGAAGGTCAGGGCATTATAAGCACAGTAGTGTTCGCACAACCGGCAGCCGGCACATACTTCAGCGTCGATAGCTGTTACGATAGCCTGCGTATTCACCTTGCCCAATAACAGGGGTATACTGGCTTTCACGGCGGCGGCATGTCCCTGAGATACGGCGTCGGTAATATCCTTAGGTCCCGTGCAGCAGCCCGCCAGGAAAATACCGTCGGATGTGGTCTCGACCGGCCCCAGCTTGAGATGCGCTTCCAAGAAAAAGCCGTCTGGTCCCACCGCGATATTCAGTTTACGCGATAAATCCACCGTGTCTTTGCCGGGCTGCAGACCGGCGGCTAACACGACCAAATCCGCCTCTTCTTCATAGGCCTCACTGAGCAGCGTATCTTCCGCCCGGACGACTACCTTATCGCCTCTCTTATAGATTTCAGAAACGACGCCGCGGCGGTAGATTACCCCTTCGCCCTGTGCCTTTTCGTAAAACTGCTCGTAGCCCTTGCCGAAAGCCCGGATATCGATATAACAAACTGTTACTTTCGCGTCGGGTAGTTTGGACTTGATATATAATGCCTGCTTGGCGGTGGACATACAGCAAACGCGGGAACAGTATTCCACGCCCACACTCTTGTCACGCGAACCGACGCACTGAATAAACACGATATTCCGTGGTGTTTTCCCGTTGATTTCTATCTTTCCCTGAGTGGGGCCGTCTGCCCGGTTAATTCTCTCGAAATCGATACCGGTGATAACCTGAGGGTAAACGCCGTAGCCATATTCAGGCTTCAGTTTCGCATCGAAATTCGCAAAACCGGTAGCTAAGATTACCGTACCGAAAGCGATTTCCCGGATGGTTTTTTCATTCCCGTTAGAAGTTTGCACTTTAGCTTTAAAGTTACCCAGAAAACCGGAAAATTCCAGCAGTTCAGCAGAGGTTAACACCTCTATTTTCGACTGCATCCGCACTTCGTTTAGTTTCTGTTCCAGTAATTCCGCAGTCGGCTCCATCGAGGTAAAAGTCCGGTAAAGCTGCGCCATATGCCCGCCTAAATGCGGTGATTTCTCCACCAGATAGGTTTTAAAACCGGCATTAGCGAGGTCGAGAGCGGACTGCATACCGGCAATACCGCCACCGATAACCATCGCTTCCGGAATCACCGGCAGCGAACTGGTGTATAGCGGCTGGGAAAGTAAAACCTTGGCCTCCGCCGCCGCAATAATCGATAATGCCTTAGAGGTGGCAATATTCCTATCCAGATGTACCCAGGAGCACTGCTCTCTAATATTCGCCCGCTCCAGACAATACGGATTCAAACCGGCTTTTTCGACATTGTTCATAAACGGGTTTTTATGCATCGTCGGCGAGCACGCCGCGATAATAACCCGGTCTAATTTGTATTTGGCAATATCTTCCCTGATTAACAGTTGCCCGGGGTCGGAACACATATAGCGGTAATCTCTGGCGACGACGACAAAGGGCATTTGCGCGGCATATTCCCTGAGTGCCGCTACATCCACCGTCCCGGCGATATTTCTGCCGCAATGACAGATATAGATGCCGACTTTCATTTGACTGCTTCCTTCGCAGCGGCATAATTTGCCAGACTGACACACGCCAGCGAAGCAGCGGCACTCGCCTGAATTACCGAGTCCGAAATATCCTTCGGCCCCTGGCAGCAGCCGGCTAAAAAGACTCCCGGTGTGGTTGTCTCTATTGGGCTTAATTTGGGATGGGCTTCGAGGAAAAAGCCGTCCAGACCTACCGGAATATTTAACTTACGTGACAAATCGACGGTGTCCTTGCCGGGCTGTAAACCGGTGGCCAGTACCACTAAATCAGCTTCTTCTTCATAAGTCTCGCTTAATAAAGTATCTTCCGCCCGCACGACTACCTTATCGCCTCTCTTATACACTTCGGAGACAACGCCGCGGCGGTAGATTACCCCTTCGCCCTGCGCCCGTTCGTAAAACTGCTCGTAGCCTTTGCCGAAAGCCCGGATATCGATATAACAAACCGTTACTTTCGCCTCCGGCAGTTTTGCCTTGATATATAATGCCTGTTTGGCCGTATACATACAGCAGACGCGGGAACAGTATTCTACGCCCACGCTCTTGTCCCGGGAGCCGACGCACTGGATAAAGACGATATTCTGCGGCGTTTTACCGTTAATTTCGATTTTACCCAGCGTAGGTCCGCCGGCTTCATCGATTCTTTCCAGTTCCATCCCGGTAATGACCTGAGGATAAACGCCGTAGCCGTATTCCGGCTTCAGCTTCGTATCGAAAAGCTCGAACCCGCTCGCGACTACAATAACACCGGCTTCCACATCTATAATTTCATCCTTTCGATTAAAGTCTATTGCTTGTGCCTCACATCCGGGCAAATTTTTCGATGGGATACCCTTCTGGCACAGTCGACAAAGGTCCTTTCCGTTCGGAAGTCCTTTAAGATGGATACAATAATCAGCATCAATGGTGGCGATATGAGGTACTGCCTGTCCGAATGGGATATAGGCAGCTTTACGCCGGCTTAAACCAAGGTTTCTTTCATCCGGTACTTGCGCGGGACAAACACGGGTACATTCTTCGCAGCCGGTGCATTTTGTCGTATCGATATACCGGCTTTTGTTCTTTATCTTTACTCTGAAATTGCCTGCTTTACCGCTTACATTCATAACTTCGGCATAAGTTAGCAGCCTGATATTAGGATGCGAGCCTACTTCGAGCATTTTAGGCGTGCCGATGCACTGCGGACAGTCGAGAGTTGGAAACACCTCGGAAAACTGGAGCATCCGCCCGCCGATGGTCGGTGACTTTTCCACCAGCGTCACCGGGAAGCCGGCGTTAGCGATATCCAGCGCGGCCTGCATACCGGCAATGCCGCCGCCGATTACCAAAGCAGCATTAGACGGCATCGGCGACCAGCTCCATAATGTCTTTAATCACCACTTTACCGGCGTTACCGGTGGTTTTGACGGCATCTTCCAGATTAAGAAGACAGAACGGACACGCGGTAGCGATAACATCGACCCCCATTTCGACGGCATCTTTAACTCTGGTTTCGGCTAACCGCTGCTCGGAGCCGGAGGCTTCGACGAACATCCTGCCGCCGCCGCCTTCACAGCAGAGGCTCCGTTCCCGGTTTCTGTCGAACTCGATAAACGCAACCCCGGGGATTGCCTGGATAATACTCCGGGGTTCTTCGAATATCTTATTTTGCTTGCCCAGATAGCAGGGGTCGTGATACGTAACTTTTAGATTAACGTTGCGGGAAAATTTAATTTTATTATTCTGAATCAGTTCTGCAACCAGCTGGGTATAATGTTTTACCTCGATATCGAAGTTTTTATACTCGTTTTTAAAGGTGTTATAGCAATGCGGCGAGGTCGTGAA
>CAZJQF010000118.1:0-4579 GCA_964547925.1 uncultured Dehalococcoidales bacterium | reverse complement strand
CCATACGTTCGTCCCACCAGACCATCATCGGCGGCATAACGAGCATCGTGCTGGCAAGGCATAAGGTGATGCCGATAACGGTAGCGATGCCGAAGTCACGGACCATCGGGAAATTGGACGCAATCAGGACACCGAAGCCACCGAGGGTGGTAACGCCGGTAGTAATAATCGCCCGGCCCATTTTAGCGGCGGCGGTCAGCATAGCCTGTTGGGGAGACTCGCCCTGTTTCTTTTCCTCCTCATAACGGCTGGAGAGCAAAACCATAAACTCCGTGCCGATAGCGGTAGTAATCACGCCCAGAATGGCGGTTAACGGGTTCAGCGGTATCTGGAAAGCTAACAGCAGTAAAGAAGCCCAGGCGATGACCAGGCCGATGGAAATAGCGATGAAAACAGACCGGACAACCCGGCGGTAAACCAGCAGCAGGATGATAAAAATTGCTACCAGACACAGTCCGTTCATTAACATCCGGGAGCCGATGACGGAATCGATGGTGGCGACGCTAAGTGCAAGGGTGCCTACCGGAGAAACGGTGATACCGGATAATTGTTGGCTGTCAGCCTGAATTTCTTCAAGCAGCCGCTGCGTATCATCCAGAGATATATACGTTGTCCCGAAAGACAAAATGGCCGCAGTGCCGTCTGCCGACAGAACCTGCCGAAGTAAAGGTGCTGCAGTATTCATAAATACCAGGTCGATTTGTTCCTGTGCAGGGATGACACCCTGAGTCGATTGTATAACCAGAGTTACGGGGCTATTTGCCGAGACAAGCTCGGGGTGAAGCGACATTTCATCGTTTTGAAATTTCTGCAATTGGGTAAGGGTATCACGTCCGGTTAGATTATCGGCTTCGACAATTAAAGTAATCTGGCCGCCGATACCGAGGATGTTGTTCAAATTACGGACCTCTTTCAAGGCCGGCAAACTTTGCGGAATGAGCTGCTGGTAATCGGCGTTCACGGGAAGCCACCGGTCGGCAACGCCGCCGGCGATACCGAGGGCAATCGCCAGCAGAACGGTAACGGCTGGCCGTTTTAACGCGGCACCGGTTATTTTGGCGAGACCCCGCTCGATACGGGAACTGCCGGTAACCGAAATTTGGCTGAGTTTTGCCATGGGAAGTTTCCTATCGCCCAGATAAACGACGCTAAAAAGGAAGAACAGGGCGACGACATAACATACGACGACGCCTATAACTAGAATCAGGCCGAAATCACGAATCATCGGCACGTCCGAAATATAAAGCGTGGCAAAACCAACGACGGTAGCTATAAGAGCCACGCCGACCGCCGGCATCATATTGCCGAAAGATACGGCGATGGCTTTACCAACCGAATGATTACGGGAAAGTTCTTCCTGATAACGGTTATGGAACTGGATGGGATAATCGATGCCCAGACCGATTAATATTGGAAGGACGGCCATCGTCGCCATAGTGATAGAGATGGAAACATAACCCATAATACCGAAGGTCCATAATGCCCCGATACCGACGATAAGCAAAGAGAGCAAGCGCCAGCGAACGCGGAACAGGAAGAACAATATAATAACCATCAGGACGACTGCCAACCCGAGCAGAAGCAGTAAATTACGGCTCAGGCTGTTACTGATGCCTTCGGTAACCAGCGTGTAGCCGACGAAAGAAGCGGTTGTATTATCTAATGGATTGGCAGCGAAATAGTCTTCAAGGTCGTGGCTGAGCTGTAAGCTTTTGGTATTACTTACTTCACCGGTGGGTGTAACGACGATTAAAACGTGGTTTTCGTCAGGAATCAGTGAAGCGAAGGACTGATTAACAGAGCCGTCCGAGTTATAAAGGACAGCGGCGACAAATTTTGGATTATCCAGTGAAGGTTCCCCGATTTGTGCAAACTGCTCGATAGCCGATTGGAACTGGAGCATTACCTGGTCTTTAGCCATAAGAGCAGCCTGCTGCTGAGCGGCGTCATCCAATCCGGCAGCGGCGGCCTGTGTCATAGCCGTTTGCATTGCGGACTGTATCGCCAGAGTAAGCTGGGCCTGCATTTCCTGCTGAGCCTGTTCAGCCTGAGCAACCGCCTGGTTAATCAAGGTTACAGGGGAAACGATGGAACATTCGTGATTAGCAGAGAAATCTCGTTCGAATTGACTGAGTCTAGCTAAATTAGAGGTGGAGAAAATATCCTGAATATTGCCATTAAGGATGATGGTAACCGGGTCGTCACCAAATTTCTCATGATACCTTTGAGTATCTACGGCGACTTTTGAGTCCGGTGAGACCAGTGTATTTACACTAGAGTCTGTTTCCAGAAGTAAGACACCGGGAATGACCGCGAGAGATAAAATAATAATAATCGAGATAACCCACCAGGGCATTTTTTCCACGAATTTGGTCAAAGACTCAGGAATTTTTCGCATAATAGGCCACCTCCCCAAAAAAGATAAAAAATATTATTTGTTTAGCTTACTCAGATCCCCGGCTACTTTGAACATGTGGTCGGCAAGTTCAACGGTGTTTTTTAGCTGGGTAAGAGTCAAATCCTGTAAAAGTATACCGATAGTAAACCGCCCGAAGCCCCAAATTTTCTCAATCAAGGCCTGTCCTTCCGAGGTCAGCCGGCAAATAACGAGGCGCCGGTCTTCCGGATTAACGACCCGCTCGACAAGATTTTTACGGACCAAATTACGTACGATTACCGTCGCCGTAGGCAGAGTAACGTTTAATTTGGCAGCAATATCGCTCATTTTCATCGTGCCCGCTTCACGCAAGACGAGTAGAATGCGCAGTTGCGTAACGGTAATATCAGAGGAGAGCCACTCTTGAGGAACCGCAGGACCGAACATTCGGTAGATGCCTTCGATCATATCCAGAATGTGTTCCGTTAATTGCTGTTTTTCGGATTTCATTTTTCAACCCTCAAAATAGTTAGAGTAATGCTAATAATTATAATAATACTAATATATAGACTGTGTCAAAGTATTGTAAAAATATTTTAGGCTAAAATATGTGCCCTGCTTTTGTTTAGAGATAGCTTTTAGATATAATTGAAACGGAGGACGTATGAATCTAACAGACAGTGTTTATTTTTATCCGGAAACCGGCATGCTGGATGCCAATACTTATGTGATAAAAGGTGATGTTGATATAATCATCGACCCGGGAGCCGTCCAAAAAATGCCGGCTCTGGTGAAAGCAATGCAAAAAGACGGTATCAATCCGGAAGATATTAAAATAATAATGAACACTCACCTGCACCTCGACCATTACGAAGGCTGTGAGGCTTTCAAGGAACTGTCCGGTGCTAAAGTATTAATCCATCCCAAACAAAAAGAATATTATGAACTATCCGTGGTGAAAGTTGCCCAGTTTTTCGGGATGCCGGCCCCGGAGTTCAAATATGACGGGCAAATCGAGGCCGATACATTTAATAAGAGTGCTTTAGGAATCGCAATTATATACGCACCCGGCCATTCGGCAGACAGTATCTGTATATACTCGAAGAAAGAGAAGTTCCTTATTTGCGGGGATGTTTTGTTTAATGGAAATACCGGGAGGGTTGACCTGCCGGGCGGGAATGCGGCCAAGTTGAAGCAATCCATTGAAGAATTAACGAAACTGGATACCGAATACCTGCTGCCCGGCCATATGGATATCGTCAGCGGAAAAGAAAACGTCCAGCGTAATTTCCAGTACATCAGAGATAATGTTTTCGGGTGGTTATAATAGATGGCGGAATTAATAACCGATACGTTTGAAGTGGGACCAATCAGGCCGCCGAGCGAGGCCTATTCACTGCTGTTAAGGGTAACGCGGAATTGTCCCTGGAACCGCTGCCGGTTTTGTCCCGTTTACAAAGAGGATAAGTTCGAGCTTCGCACGGTCGCCGATGTCAAAAAAGACATCGATACCACGCGGCAGATGGTTGAACAAATAAAGGAAATTGCAACTCAAAACGACTGCGGTATTCAGGAAGCGGCCGGGGTAATTTTAAATAATCCTCCCAGCGAGGCCTTTTATAATGTGGCTTTGTGGCAGTACTGCGGCGGTGAGAGCATCTTTTTACAGGATGCCAATACCATTATCGTGCCGACAGACCAACTGGTGGAAATCCTGCGGTACCTGAAAGTCAATTTTCCGGATATTAAACGTATTACCAGCTACGGCCGCTCGCATACGGCGGCACGAAAAACCGTCGAAGAATTGACTCGGTTGCATGAAGCCGGGCTGACACGGGTTCACATCGGAATGGAATCGGGCTACGACTCGGTATTACAGTTTGTCGATAAGGGAGTAACCGCGGCAGACCACATTAAGGGTGGTAAAAACGTCAAAGCAGCCGGTATCGAGCTCAGCGAGTACATTATGCCGGGTATCGGCGGTAAAGAAATGACCCGGGAACACGCTATCGAATCGGCTCGTGTGTTGAATGAAATTAACCCCGATTTTATCCGTCTGCGGACTTTCACGCTGAAAAAAGAAATGTTGATTTATCCGGATGTTTTAGCCGGTAAATTTACCATGTTAAATGACGAAGAACTGGCTAGGGAAGAACGTCTGCTGATTGAAAATCTGAATTGCACGTCTTATTTTGCCAGCGA
>CAZJQF010000117.1:0-4583 GCA_964547925.1 uncultured Dehalococcoidales bacterium | reverse complement strand
CCATACGTTCGTCCCACCAGACCATCATCGGCGGCATAACGAGCATCGTGCTGGCGAGGCATAAGGTGATGCCGATAACGGTAGCGATACCAAAGTCACGGACCATCGGGAAATTGGAGGCTATCAGGACACCGAAGCCACCGAGGGTGGTGACGCCGGTGGTAATAATTGCCCGTCCCATTTTGGAGGCGGCGGTCAGCATGGCCTGTTGGGGAGACTCGCCCTGTTTCTTTTCTTCCTCATAACGGCTGGAGAGCAGCACCATAAACTCCGTGCCGATAGCGGTGGTAATGACGCCCAGAATGGCGGTTAGCGGGTTCAGCGGTATATGGAAAGCTAACAACAGTAAAGAAGCCCAGGCGATAACCAGACCGATGGAAATAGCGATGAAGACAGACCGGACGACCCGGCGGTAAACCAGCAGCAAGATGATAAAAATCGCTACCAAACACAGTCCGTTCATTAACATACGGGAACCGATGACGGAATCGATGGTAGCGACGCTCAAGGCGAGAGTACCTACCGGAGAAATGGTAATGTTGGATAATTGTTGGCTGTCAGCCTGAATCTCTTCAAGCAGCCGCTGGGTATCATCAAGAGATATATAGGATGTACCGAAAGACAAAATGGCGGCGGTGCCGTCTGCCGACAGAACCTGCCGGAGTAAAGGTGCCGCAGTATTAGCAAATATTTGGTCGATTTGTTCCTGTACGGGAATGACGCCCTGAGTTGATTGAGTAACCAGAGTTACGGGGCTATTTGCCGAGACAAGCTCGGGGTGAAGCGACATCTCATCATTTTGAAATTTCTGCAATTGGGTGAGGGTATCACGTCCGGTCAGATTATCGGCTTCGACCATCAAAGTAATCTGTCCGCCGATACCGAGGATATTGTTCAAATTACGGACCTCTTTCAAGGCCGGCAAACTTTGCGGAATTAGCTGCTGGTAATCAGCGTTGACGGGTAGCCAGCGGTCGGCAACACCGCCGGCGATGCCGAGGGCAATCGCCAGCAAGACGGTAATGGCCGGCCGTTTTAAAGCGGAACCGGTTATTTTAGCGAGACCTTTTTCGATACGGGAACTGCCGGTAACCGAAATTTGGCTTAGTTTGGCCACGGGGAGCTTCCTATCGCCCAGGTAAACGACGCCATAAAGGAAGAACAGGGCGACGATATAACATACCACAACACCGATAACGAGAATCAGCCCGAAATCACGAATCATCGGCACGTCCGAAATATAAAGCGTGGCAAAACCGACGACGGTGGCTACAAGAGCCACACCGACCGCCGGCATCATATTGCCGAAAGAGACGGCGATGGCTTTACCGACCGAATGATTACGGGACAGTTCTTCCTGATAACGGTTATGGAACTGGACAGGATAATCGATGCCCAGACCGATTAATATCGGGAGGACGGCCATTGTCGCCATAGTGATAGAGATGGAAACATAACCCATAATACCGAATGTCCATAACGCCCCGATACCGACGACAAGCAAAGAGAGCAGACGCCAGCGAACACGGAACAGGAAGAATAATATGATAACCATCAGGACGACCGCCAGTCCGAGTAATATGAGCAGATTACGGCTCAGGCTGTTACTGATGCCCTCGGTAACCAGCGTGTAGCCGACGAAAGAAGCGGTTACGTTTTCTAAGGGATTGGCGGCGAAGTAGTCTTCAAGGTCGTGGCTGAGCTGTAAACTTTTGGTATTGCTGACTTCGCCGGTAGGCGTCACTACAATTAAAACGTGTTTTGCGTCCGGAATAAGCGAACCAAAGGATGGGTTAACCGAACCGTCTGTATTATAAATGACGGCGGCGATGAATTTTGGATTATCCAGTGAAGGTTCCCCGATTTGTGCAAACTGCTCGATAGCCGATTGGAATTGAAGCATTACCTGGTCTTTAGCTATCAGAGCGGCCTGCTGCTGGGCGGCGTCATCCAATCCGGCAGCGGCGGCCTGTGCCATGGCTGTCTGCATGGCGGTCTCTACTGCGAGAGTAAGTTGAGCCTGCATCTCTTGCTGAGCCTGTTCAGCCTGAGCAATCGCCTGGTTAAGCAAGGTTACGGGGGAGACGATGGAGCATTCGTGGCCCGCGGAAAAATCCTGTTCGAATTTGCTAATTTTAGTTAAATTAGATGTGGAAAAAATATCCTGAATATTGCCGTTGAGGATGATGGTAACCGGGTCGTCACCAAATTTCTCATGATACCTTTGAGTATCAACGGCAACTTTTGAATCCGGGGAGACCAGTGTATTAACACTGGAATCCGTCTTCAGGAGTAAGGTACCGGGAATAACCGCGAGAGATAGAATGATTATTATCGAAATAACCCACCAGGGCATTTTTTCCACGAATTTGGTCAAAGACTCAGGAATTTTCCTCATAATAAGCCACCTCCCCAAAAACGATGAATATTATTATTTGTTTAACTTACTCAGATTACCGGCTACTTTGAACATGTGGTCGGCAAGTTCAACGGTGTTTTTTAGCTGGGTAAGAGTCAAATCCTGTAAAAGTATACCGATAGTAAACCGCCCGAAGCCCCAAATTTTCTCAATCAAAGCCTGCCCTTCCAAGGTCAGCCGGCAAATTACAAGGCGGCGGTCTTCGGGATTGACGACCCGTTCGATAAGATTTTTCCGGACCAGATTACGCACGATTACCGTCGCCGTAGGCAGCGTAACGTTTAATTTGGCAGCGATATCACTCATTTTCATCGTGCCCGCTTCACGCAATACCAACAGGATACGCAGTTGCGTAACGGTAATATCCGAGGATAGCCACTCTTGAGGAACCGCAGGCCCGAACATCCGGTAAATACCTTCGATCATATCCAGAATGTGTTCCGTTAATTGCTGTTTTTCCGATTTCATTTAGGCTGCCCTCTCGATTAATAGTTAGATATATGCTAATAATTATAATAACTCTAATATATAGACTGTGTCAAAGTATTATCGGAAAAATAACATAGAAATCCGGAATTAGATTTTGTTTAGTTGGAGCTTTCCGATATAATGAGACCGGAGGGAATATGAAGCTAACCGACAGTGTATATTATTATCCGGAAACCGGCATGCTGGATGCCAATACTTATGTGGTGAAAGGTGATGCTAATACAATCATCGACCCGGGAGCCGCGCAAAAAATGCCGGCTCTGGTGACGGCAATGCAAAAAGACGGCCTTAAACCGGAAGATATAAAATTAGTTATGAATACGCACCTGCACCTCGACCATTACGAAGGCTGCGAGGCTTTTAAAGAACTGTCCGGTGCTAAAGTATTAATCCATCCCAAACAAAAAGAGAATTATGAACTATCCGTGGTAAAAGTAGCCCAGTTTTTCGGGATGCCGGCCCCGGAGTTCAAATTCGACGGGCAAATCGAGGCCGATACATTTAATAAGAGTGCTTTAGGAATCGAAATTATATACGCACCCGGCCATTCGGCGGACAGTATATGCATATACTCGAAGAAAGAAAAGTTCCTTATTTGTGGCGATGTTTTATTTAATGGGAATACCGGGAGGGTTGACCTGCCGGGCGGAAATGCGGCCAGATTGAAGCAGTCCATCGAAGAATTAGCGAAACTGGATACCGAATACCTGCTGCCCGGCCATATGGATATCGTTGGCGGAAAAGAAAACGTCCAGCGTAATTTCCAGTACATCAGAGATAATGTTTTCGGGTGGTTATAAATAATGGCAGAATTAATTACCGATACGTTTGAAGTTGGACCAATCAGGCCGCCGAGTGAGGCCTATTCGCTATTATTGAGGGTAACACGGAACTGCCCCTGGAACCGCTGCCGGTTTTGTCCTGTTTACAAAGAGGATAAGTTCGAGCTTCGCACGGTAGCCGATGTCAAAAAGGATATCGATACCACGCGGCAGATGGTAGAGCAAATAAAGGAAATTGCGGCTAAAAACGATTGCAGTATTCAAGAAGCGGCGGGGGTAATTTTAAATAATCCTCCCAGCGAGGCATTTTATAATGTGGCTTTATGGCAGTATTGTGGCGGCGAGAGTGTCTTTTTACAAGATGCCAATACCATTATCGTGCCGACCGCCCAGCTTGTGGAAATACTCCAATACCTGAAGGCAAATTTTCCGGATATCAAGCGGATTACCAGCTACGGCCGCTCGCACACGGCGGCGCGAAAAACGGTCGAGGAATTAACCAGGTTGCGTGAGGCTGGGCTGACGCGGGTTCATATCGGGATGGAATCGGGCTACGACCCGGTGTTAAAGTTCGTCGATAAGGGAGTTACCGCGGCAGACCATATCAAGGGCGGTAAAAACGTTAAAGCGGCTGGAATCGAACTGAGCGAGTACATTATGCCGGGTATCGGCGGTAAAGAAATGACTCGGGAACACGCTATCGAATCGGTCCGCGTATTGAATGAAATTAACCCCGATTTTATCCGTCTGCGGACTTTCACTTTGAAAAAAGAGATGTTAATTTACCCGGATGTTATCGCAGGCACATTTACGATGTTGAATGACGAAGAGCTGGCCCGGGAAGAACGTCTGCTGATTGAAAATCTGAATTGCACGTCTTATTTTGCCAGCGA
>CAZJQF010000116.1:0-4690 GCA_964547925.1 uncultured Dehalococcoidales bacterium | reverse complement strand
AGATGAAGTGCTTGAGAAACTTGATCAAAAAATGACTGCAGCATTCAAAGCTGTGCACGATCTGGCAAAAAATGAGAATTTGAATATGCGCGATGCCGCCTATATTATAGCTATAAAACGAGTAGCCCGGGCTGTAAAAGCCCGCGGTTGGGTGTAACGTAGGCTAAAATATCGATGTAATTACAATGCTTGGGACATGTAATATTGGGATTTTCGATGGGATTTGAAACTCAAGATGTAGAGCGTAAGGTAATTGCTATTCTCAATACGTTAGGCGACTCACAGGTAGCGGTAGGGTCTAGAATTATTGCCAAGAGGTTGAAGGAGCATGGTGTTGACCTGAGCGAACGGGCTGTCAGATACCATTTGAAACTGATGGACGAGAGAGGCCTCACACAACTTGTCGGAAGAAGATACGGCAGAACCATCACTGAACTCGGTCAAATGGAATCAAAAAAGGCGATGGTTACGCGCAAAGTAGGCTTTGTGTTATCAAGAATAGAGACATTGGCCTTCCGTACAAAAATCGATTTGGATAAACGAGTCGGACTTATACCAGCCAATGTCTCCTTTTTCCGAAAGGAAGATTTCAACAGGGCATTAAAGGTAATGAAGCCCATTTTCCAGTCAGGGTTGTGTGTCAGTGACCTGGTACAAGTCTCCAGCGAGGGAGAACCAATCGGTGGTCTGATAGTACCCGAAGGCAAAACTGCTTTTGCTACGGTTTGCAGCATCGTTGTCAACGGAGCACTACTCAAAGCCGGTGTGCCAATCGATTCAAAATTCGGGGGTACACTGCAAATACAGAACCGCACCCCGCTCCGTTTTATCGAGTTGATTCATTATTCCGGCAGTTCTCTCGACCCCTCAGAAATATTCATCCGGGCGAATATGACATCTGTCATCGGGGCAGCTAAAGACGGCAATGGTGAAATCCTGGCGAACTACCGGGAAATCCCGGCTATCTGCATTTCTAAAGCAAAGGAAGTGGGAGAAAAACTAAAGGCTGCGGGTCTTGGGGGTATTTTTTTGATGGGACGTGTAAGCGAGCCGGTTTGTGAAATTCCTTTAGAATTGAACCGAATCGGTGTTATTTTAGTTGGTGGTTTAAATCCTGTAGCGGCGGCTGTTGAGTCCGGTATAATGAGTGAGAGCCATGCATCAAGTATCCTAGTAGACTATCAGAAGCTGGTTAAATTCTCCGATATTCTGGCGAATTGAAATAATACAAAAATACTAGGAAAATAGTATTCTATACTAATTGGTGAATAAGTACTGATAGATTACCTCAAAACATCGTGCTTTCTGGAGTAATGCCAGTGTACACTGATGGTTTGTATGCCAATTGTAATTCACGGACATTACACTATTGCATAGTTACAGTCTTGGTATTCCGATATAATGTATTTGAGGTATTGACGTAATGCCGAGAGATAGTGACGACAGTGTGATAAAAAGCGGCATAAAAGAACTTGATGATCTGATACAGGGCATGCGACTGGGCGACAACGTGGTCTGGCAGGTAGATAACCTTGACGATTATGCCCTTTTTGCCGAGTCATTTGTCGATCAGTCTATTCGTGATGGCTTCAATTGCATCTATATCAGGTTTGCCGCTCACAAACCGGTACTTAAACCTCGTTTCGGTTTGACAATAGTTAATATTAGTCCATCTTCTGGTTTTGGTGTTTTCAGTACCACTTTAAATCATATCATCGATGAGAATGGGAAAAGAGTCTGTTATGTCTTTGACAACCTGTCGGACCTAGTGAGTGAATGGGCTACAGACGAATTATTGGCTAATTTTTTTCAATTTACCTGTGCATATTTAGCTGAGCTTAAAACTGTCGCGTATTTTTCTATTGCACGGAACCGGCATGCTGCCAGCACCATCGCTCGCATAAGAGACACCACTCAAGTATTACTGGACCTGTACCGTATTGAAAACAAGTCATATATTCAACCGCTTAAAGTTTGGGACAGGTATTCTTCGGAGATGTTTATTCCGCATGAGATATCCGATACAGACTGGCAGCCTATTTTTCGCAGTGGAGAAGCGGCGAAACTATCCATTTCTGCGAGCAATACATCACTCGGTATCTTGTCCGATTCCATTGCTCCCTGGGACAGTGTATATACAAAACTGGTTCAATATCGGGATGATGCTGAATCACCGGAAGTCAGGCGCGAAGTAATCGCTTTACAGCGAGAGCTGACCCGCATGATGATCGGCAACCATCCCGATTTCAATAAACTGGCTGATCGCTATTTGAACACGAACGACCTGATACAAATACGAAGCCGGATGATTGGCTCCGGCCGTATCGGTGGTAAGGCTGCTGGAATGCTGGTTGCCCGGAAGGTATTATCTCAAGAGAGCGGAGGCATTGACTTCGCCAGTCTCCTTGAAGAGCATGATTCGTTCTATATAGGCTCCGATGTTTTCTTTACCTTTCTGGTCAATAACAACCTTTTTCGTTTAAAGTCACAGCTTTCCAGAAACCCCCAAATTTCAAGGGAGGAATTTCAGCTTGTAGAACAACAATTCCTCGACGGACAGTTCTCCAGCGATATGATCGCAAAATTTAAAAGTTTGCTGGAATATTTTGGCCAAGCGCCGATAATCGTGCGTTCCAGCAGCCTGCTGGAGGATAACTACGGCAATGCCTTTGCGGGCAAGTACCGGAGCGAATTCTGTGCTAACCAGGGTAATCCGGACAAACGCCTGGAGTCTTTCCTGCGGGCAGTCAAACTGGTATACGCCAGCGCTCTGAATCCGGATGCACTGATATACCGAAAAAAACGGGGGTTAGATGAAGGTGATGAGCAGATGGCACTACTGGTACAGCGAGTCTCTGGAACACATTACCATAAATACTTTTTCCCCTCACTGGCTGGTGTAGCATTTTCAAGAAACCTTTACGCCTGGACGACCAGAATCGATCCACTCCGCGGCATGATACGCTTGGTATTCGGCCTGGGGACACGTGCGGTCAACCGCATCGGCGGTGATTATCCCAGGATGATTTCTCTCAGTCATCCCGGATTAAGACCTGAGTTCGGTATGCAAATATCCAGGTATTCTCAAAGGAATATAGATTTACTAGATTTAGAGGCAAATGAATTCGTCACCCGTCCGGTACAAGAAATCTTAGCGCTTCGGGATTATCCTAACCTTATCTACCTGATATCCACCATAACAGAAGACATGGTGGATGATGCTATGTATGTTCCGCTAGATGTATCGGCACAAAACCTGGTACTAACTTTCAATAATCTTATAAAGAAAACTAATCTTGTTAATATTATGAGTGAAATGCTTGCTGTGCTGGAAAGGGCCTGGGGACAACCGGTAGACATCGAGTTCACCGCTATGATTGATATAAACGAAGAAATTCGCATAAACTTATTACAGTGCCGACCGCTACGTTTACCGCGTATACCCGAAGGGTCGACAACCCTACCGGAGCACCTCGATGCCAGCAATGTTTTGTTCAAAACCGACCGAATAGTAACCGGCGGGATTGTCGAGACTATCAGATACGTAATTTACATAGACCCCAGGAAATATGCTGGGATAAAATCGTATAAACGGAAATATGACCTGGGTATGGTAGTAGGTAAACTCAATCAATATTTCCGTGGTAAAGTTGGAAAAGTAATGGCAGTCGGTCCGGGAAGGTGGGGTAGCAGTGATATTGATTTAGGAGTAAATGTTCGTTATGCCGATATAGATAATATCTCTGTCCTGGTTGAAGTCGGACATGGGGATGCCGGTAATGATCCGGAGTGGTCTTATGGCACTCATTTTTTCCAGGATCTGATAGAAGGAGATATTGTCTATCTACCGGTATTTCCGAATAAGGCTGCTACGAGTTTTAATCGGAAATTTTTCAACGGGTCTCCAAGTATCCTAGCCGAAATATTACCTGACTATAGCGATTTTGATGATGTTATACAAGTAATTGATGTGCCCGCTGCGTATCATGGAGTTTACGTTAATGTCATTGCCGATGCACAGACGAGAAAAGCCATTTCCTATCTTAAGTAGCAAGTAACAAGTGGCGCGTAAATAACAAAGTACCAAATTTTATTAGCTTTACTGCACTTCTAATTATCTCATCTAGCTGATCGTCTGAAGATGATATTGAATTTAGTGCTGCTACCGCCCAGCAGTTCGCAATATTGTAATCTATGGTCTTTTTCCTAAACACAGATCACCATAGACTAGGTTCTCCACAGTTTTTTCAACATATCTGTTTCAACGGAATAAATCGGTAAAGGACTCGAACTAGAATCAGGCTCGAATTTTGCTCAGGATAAAGAACATCAATCATTTTTGAGGCTAATGATGAAAATGGTGGGCGGCATTGTACAATACGCAGAACCTTTGAACTTTCCTTTAGTCTGAAATCATAATTGTTCAATGTCTGTCAATATTTCTTACTTGAATCCCCAACCGGAAGGTTGTGGGAAGTTTATCAATCAGAGAAAATGTGACTCAATAATCAAGCAAAAAGCTCGATTTTTTAATTGGTCTGTCCGTTGTTTTGCTCGAAAACTAGAGACATGCCGGAGCATTAAAGTTCACTTATGTAGATGTAATTATCATTAAATCGGTTTAATTGCATAGCTTGCAGCGAAGACACCTGCGGTACGTCCTGAATAAAGGGAATAACTTAAATCAGAC
>CAZJQF010000115.1:0-4777 GCA_964547925.1 uncultured Dehalococcoidales bacterium | reverse complement strand
TGCAGCGAAGACACCTGCGGTACGTCCTGAATAAAGGGAATAACTTAAATCAGACCCGTAGAAAGTATAACCGTGGTGCAGCCAACCACTGGTGGCAACACCGGCTGCATATAAGCCCTTAATGGGGCGCTGTTCTTTATTCAGAACCTCCATCCGGTGGTTGATACTAATGCCGCCAATAAAGGAATCAACGCCACAGGGGCCTGTAAAAATATAATATGGGGGAGTACTTATCGGCATCAGAAATCTGGGATCCTTAAGGAACTCGGTATCATACATGTTTTTGCAGGAGATGTTATAAGTATCAATCGTGGATTTCAGTACGTCAGGTTCAGCGCCTATCCATGCCGCTACCTCATCCAGAGTCATGGCGACTTTGGCTCTGCCGCCGGCAACCTCATTTTGAATATCTTTACCCAGGTTATCCAGCCAGGCACCGGGATAGGCTTCCCCGGCGAACACCAGTTCTTCGAAAAAGGATAAACATTCTTTCTTAGCTACCATATCCCGGTAAACTTTTTCATCCATTATTGCATAGCTCATCTTTCCCGGTTGTTTATCCACAGCATAACTGAGCATCCAGCCGAAATCACTGTTGGTCCAAACCGCCTCATCAACAAAGCGTTCACCGTTCCTATTTACTTTAACCAGATAAGGACGTCTGATGAGATTGCAGACTGCTTCGCTATAACCGGGACCATGATTGTGAGGCCCCATAAAGTGGGCAGAAACCAGGCCGGGAGCCGCACCTACCTCTTCAGCCATGATGAAACCGTCTCCCGTATTGTGGGGAACCGCCGCCATGATTTTTATTCCGTCATAACTATCCCCATTATTGAATCTAGCAATTAATTTCTTGTTATTCGAAATAGAGCCGCTGGCAATGACAGTACTTTTAGCCTTAATCTTGATTTTGTCGCCTTTTGAGTTGGTGGCGTCTACACCGACAACTGCACCTTTCTCATCCGTGATAAGCTTTTGTGCCCGAGTTTCAAAGAGGACTTCCACGCCTTTATCCTGGCATTCTTTCAAGAGTGTTCGGGCAATGTGAGCTCCCAGGCGGAGGTTGGTCGAGGACAGAATGTCGACCATGGTTTTACTGGACGCATGGAAGGTACTTCTGGTTTTCTCTTTTAACCCCTGGAACGGGTTTACTAAATCGAAATTAATGCCCTTTTGTTCCAGCCAGCGGATAGTATCGCCGCTACCGTTAATCCAGTTACGGACTAACTTATTGTTACAGCCCCAGTATAAAACTTTGATCAAATCAGAGAAGCACTCATCCGCCGTGTCCCGAATGCCCATTCGCTTCTGAGCCGGACTTTCCACTGCAAAAAGTCCTCCGTGTGATAAAGAAAAGCCTCCCACAGCTTGAGTCTTTTCCAGAAGGATCACCTTCTTAACGCCGGAGTCCACGGTTTCCAATGCAGCGCAAAGGCCTGCCCCGCCTCCTCCGATGACACACACATCGACATCAAATTCATTTTCAATATCTTTTCTTAAATTATTCATTAATACTTCCTTTTATTAAAAACATTAGCCGGAAAGGTCTTTTATATTTGTTTAAAAAGATATGTTAATTCCAATAAGTTAAAATTTAAGGTGCATGACGGTGCCCATTTTAAGGCGGCAGTTCAACGCACCTTTTTTAGCAGGATATATTCACAAAGTATTTCACACGGATGACAGTAATTATATTGCCGAGAGCTGATCGTGTCAACAGTATTTTACACATTGGGCACGGTATTTTGTAGCTGCACTTTAACGAATAGTGTGCCATGAGGATAAAATTTTTTAAGCGTAATATTCTTTAAAACTGAGGACGTTGTGGGCGATTCTGTCCGGTAGACAGAACTAAATCCTTTGAGTTAACCTTCAGCTTGTGAAGCAAAACCACGGAATACTATGACTGAAATAACAGGGAACTTCATCTTACTGCCCTTCTTCAATTGCTTTTCAGCAAAAACGCCTGCTCATGGTAATTTATATTGTTTCCCTGCAAATATTACATTATACGTGGCAATATAAGTTATGTTCTATTATTTATATATAGTAATCGAAATAGATGTTTTGTAATCTTTATATTGGTCGTCTGAACCGACGTCTAATGTATAGGTGTAACCCTGAAGTGTCCCAAACGAAGTAAAGCTGGTTTCCAGTACTGTTTCAAAGGTAACCTGGGCATCCTTCAAAACGTTCTTATAAAAATCTATAACCATATCCATGCTGTCTGCTGAATAAGCTACTATAACGTACGAGGAGCCATCTCCCATTGCACTGATAATATTACTCCCTGCATAAATAGCCAGAACATCATTCGGATATCCATCGGGTATCTTGGTGCCGGTTTCAAGGGTGATTTGTGTAGTATTTTGCGTAGTAGTGGGGGTAGCATCATCAAAACTGGGGCCGGAGGAAGTTGTACTCTTAATTGGAACCGTGCTGGATGAGGTGGTTTTGGATGTCGTAGTCGAAGAAGCAGTAGTATTCTGTTGGTCGCTTGATTTCCCACAAGCCAGAACGGTAATAGACATTAAAACGACCAGCATTATTATCGCTAATTTCTTAAGCATCATATTGTTCCCCAAAATTATTATTATTTTATTCCAGCGGCGTCAAGGTAATTTGAATCAGGGACTTTTCCGCTCCCCCCAGATTGTTTTTCGTTACCATGATGCCGAATTCATAATTGTCTTTTTCACCGGATAATGTAGTCACATCACCAAAGGAGAATTTTGAAACATCGGGAATGTCCGTCAATACATTCTCGTAGTATTGTACGGCTTCTTCTATAGTTAAGCTGGACTTCAGTGTGATATTATAGCCATCTCCTGCCCCATCTTCACCGGGAACACGTTCCGATATAGCGACGACAGCTCCACTGATGATGGGTATAACGTTAGCCGGATATCCTTCCGGAAGCTCAGTGCCCTTCTCGACATCTATGCTGACATTTTCCGCAAACTTAAAGGTTTCTTCCCATAAAGAGAATAATTTATTCAATTCGGTGTAGCTGGTTTCATCGTCAACGGAGCCTTTATTGTTCAGGTCATATAATATTACAAATGTGTCTGCAAGGAGTAATTCGGACAGTTGATTCAGCTTAACAGCCTCATCGATATACTGACGGCAGTTTTGAAGTGAAGTTGTCATCCGGTCAACGGGAAAATCGGGGTTGCTGGAAAGTGT
This sequence comes from uncultured Dehalococcoidales bacterium, assembly GCA_964547925.1. Classification (GTDB taxonomy): domain Bacteria; phylum Chloroflexota; class Dehalococcoidia; order Dehalococcoidales; family JAFGLR01; genus JAFGLR01. The sequence goes on along the minus strand of CAZJQF010000115.1, from coordinate 1,588 downwards.
CTTGATTTGTGCAATCTCTTGCTGCAAAGAATTGTATATCGAGGTGTATTTTTTATACAAGCCATCAAGAGAAGGTTTTATTGTGTTGAAATTACCCTTTAAGTTTTTCTGCTGTGGGCCGGCACTGCTCTCTTCACTTGATTCGATGATTACCCCTTCAAGACTCCGTGGAGTTCCCGGGTCACTCTCGTTACTCATGATTGCCCCGGTTTTATCAAGCGTGCTTATATAATCCTGAAAAGCCTTTTCATCGGTTATAATATCAGCGGCATTACGGGCTTGGAGCGCGTCAATGACATCTTGCGGCAACAAGCTGTCAACAATGGCATCAACTCCCTGAGTTGCCGATACTGTGGCCCCCAGTTCATCAGCCAGAGCAGCGGTCTCTTGCCAGGCGGGAGGCTGGTCTGCCGCCATAGCGCCGAAGGAACCGGCAGCGGCGGTTTCCTGCCGGAGCCTCTCAATCTCCGACATCGCATCTTCATAGCTGATCTGATAGTAATCATATGAAAATGTCCCGGAGGGTATCCAGATACGGTCGGTAGCTTCGTAAAGCCATGACTCGTTTTGGTTATAGGTATTTGAATCGCTGATATTTGTGAGGGTTGGAACCAGATCCAGTTCGGTATTCTTCGTGTTCTCTTCCGGGGGCCACATTCTTATCCCTCCCCGGCGGTCGGTCCCTGCTATAGACACATATGTAACCCAATCTATCTGACGCGGCAATGGATAGGTGAAAATAACGCTGCGGCTATTATCCATTCTTACCGGATTAGCCGCGAAGTTTAAAGTATACCGGCTGATAACAGAATCTGATGCTGAGGCAACATCCAGGGTTTTTTTCCAGAGGAGGCCGGTACCGTAGTACTCGTATAGCTCTCCGGAATGTACGATATCGCAATCCTGGATATAGTTACCGTGCATATCATTTACCGTTACACGATGCCACCCGGTACAGGACATATACCTGGAGATAATATAGGTCTTTTGGGTTTCTTTGTCATAGACCAGTATCTCGTCTGTGGAAAGAGTGGTATCACCAAAACCGGAGGATAAATCACTTCCTCTGGAGGTCCATTTTTGATTCTCAACAACAGTAACCCTTCCCTGATAGAAAGAATAGTTTTTTAAAAGTTGCTGTGCTAAAGATTCTCTTTCCTCTTGCGTTAGTTGATCACTATTTAAAGCGTTAATAATGTCTTCAGAGTCACCTGAGATATCTTCCATTGTAGTATCGGTGTTCTTAGCCGTACATCCGATAAATAAGTTTGCCAACATTGTTAATGCAATAATTATAATCAAACTGGTTTTAAAAATGGATTTTAATTTGATCAAAATTTGTCCTCGTGGAAATAAAATTCTAAAACAATCACAAATTCGGTGCGGAAAAAACTACTAAAATAATACCCTAATTCAAGTGTGAGTTCAACTAAATTTTCTTATCGCATTACGAAAGTACCATCTGTAGCAGACGCCTTGATAAGCCCGTTAGATAGTTATCAAATACTAACGACTTGATTAAACTGATAAATCGGTGATGGACTCGAACCAAAATCAGTCTCAAATTGAATGGGATTATTAGATAGGA
>CAZJQF010000114.1:0-4826 GCA_964547925.1 uncultured Dehalococcoidales bacterium | reverse complement strand
TTTAGGATTTATCTTATTGGAGGCAATGTGAAGGCAACTCAGGAAAAAACAGAAAACTGTCAGGCATTTATCACCGTAGAGGCTGAACCGGCGGAAGTCGAAGCCGGGCTAAAAAAAGCCTATCAGCGGATAGTAAAAAAGGCGAGCATTCCCGGTTTCCGTAAGGGCAAGGCCCCACGGGATATCGTTGAAAAATACGTGGGCAAAGAAGCTCTTCTTGAAGAGGCCCTGGAAGATATCATTTCGGATACATACATCACGGCCTTGCAGGAACAGAAAATCGAACCTTATGCCCAGCCTAAAATCGAAGTTACGAAGATGGAACCGGTAACTTATACGGCCGTCGTGCCGTTACCTCCGGTAGTTACACAGGGTGATTATAACTCGATTAAGGTCGAGCCGATAACCTCGGAGTTCAAAGACGAGCACGTCGACAGGGTTGTTGAGCAGCTCAGACACCAGAATGCGGTCTGGGAACCGGCGGAAAAGGCGGTCGAGATGGGTAATCTCGTCGTCATGGATGTGAAAAGCGATAGCAGCGGCCGGGCGATTATCGAGCGTAACGGCTGGCAATATCAGCTTGAAGAAGGTTCCAATTTCCCGCTGTCCGGTTTTGCCGACCAGCTTATCGGTTTGAAACGGGGCGAGGAAAAAGAGTTCGTTTTGCAAATGCCGGCCGATTATAACGATAAAGAGCTGGCCGGAAAAGACGCGAATTTCCGGATAAAAATTACTGAGGTTAAACAGGAAAAACTACCCGAAGTGAACGAAGAGTTCGTCCAGACTGTTTCACCGGGTTGTGAAAGCCTAACCGTACTACGTGAAAATATCGCTAAGGAATTGAAAGAAAGAGCGGCTGAAAAAGACCGGCTGGAATACGAGGAAAAGGTTATCCAGGCTGCGGTTGAAATCAGTAAAATCGAATATCCTCCGGTAATCGTGGAAAGAGAGACGGAACGGTTACTCAATCAACAGCTGCAATACCTTCAGATGAGCGGCATGAAAATTGAAGATTATATGAAGGTCATGAAAAAGACCCCGGATGATTTGCGGGCAGACCTGACTCCCCGCGCGGAAAAGCGGGTGAAGCAATCACTCGTACTGGAAAAAATCGCTGAGGTCGAGAAAGTTGAAGCTTCCGAAGCCGAAATTGACGCGGAGATAGAGACGATGGTCAAGAGTGCTCATGAGCACGAACAGGCGGAGATGCGGCAGTCTTTCCAGTCATCGCGAGATGCTATCGGGAATATGGTTAAAGTGCGGAAAGCCGCACAACGGTTGATTGACATCGCGAAAAGCTCTTATACTGAAAAGAAAGAAGAACCCAAAGAACAGCTCGAGAAAAAGGAGGGATAAGATGGACAATTTACCTGCCAATATCAGCATGCCCTACGTAACCGAGAGTGGTGCCAGAGGCGAGAGAGTTTATGATATCTATTCGCTGCTCTTGAGAGAACGTATTATTTTCCTGGGCACCCAGATTGACTTCACGGTGGCCAACCTGATTATCGCCCAGCTTTTGTATCTCGACCGGGAGGACCCGGACAAAGATATCAGCCTTTATATTCACAGCCCGGGCGGTATTATCTCTGCCGGTTTGGCAATCTACGATACGATGCAGCTTATCCGCCCCGATGTTTCTACCATCTGCGTCGGCATGGCAGCCAGTTTCGGCACGGTATTATTAGCGGCGGGCGCGAAGGGTAAGCGGTTTGCTTTACCTAATGCTACGATTCACATGCATCAGGCCTTAGGCGGAGCCCAGGGACAGGCTTCGGATATTGCCATTGCGGCCAGAGAAATTATGCGGCTGCAGGAAATTATCCGGGATGTATTATCGAAGCATACCGGCCAGACCGTCGAGAAAATTACCCATGATACCGACCGCGACTTTTATCTGAATCCGGCCCAGGCCATGGAATACGGCATCATCGACGAAATCCTGAAACCCTTGAAAGCGGACAAAGATAAGAAATAATAAGCTTTTAATCTGAAAAAACGGGCGGCCCGTATTTATTCAATACGGGCCGCTTTTATTTTAGCTATCAGCAGTCAGCCGTCAGCTTATCAGAGGGGGAAATTTCTTTTTTATGGGTCTTTGATACGTGGTTTTTGATGTTATAATTAAAAGAGTAAAGGAAGAGAAATACAATGCAGTTGATTTACGATCCCGTTAAATCGGGGAAGAAAATGAATATCGTATGCTTTCTATCCGGCTCCGGCACGAACTACCGGGAAATCGTGAATCGAGACCCCCAGCATCATTATCTGGTTTATACCAACCGTCCCGGCTGCGGCGGTATCGAAATCGCGAAATCCTTCGGTCATGACGTTATCGAACTTTCCCATGTGCCTTATTTAAAGGACGTACGCCGGAAATACGGACCGGGTAACGTGCCGCGAAATTGTGAGGAAAGAGAAGCCTTCGAAAAAGAAGTCAGCCGGTTAATCGAGGCCGGATTGGGCAAAAAACCGGACTTGATTTGCCTCGCCGGTTACGACCAGTGGACAACCGACTGGCTGGTGGACCGGTATTATCCGAGGATTTTAAATGTTCATCCCGGTGATACTACAAAAGGTTATGAGGGCTTACACTGGGTACCGTCCGCCAAGGCTATTCTGGCCGGCGATAAAGCTATCCGTTCGACCTTATTTATCGTGGACAAGGGTGAAGATACCGGGCCGGTGCTGGTCCAATCGGCTCCGTTGCATATCGTAAAAACTTTAGAGTCCGCCGGCCTTTCTGCTCAATTGGAGAAGGTAACCGGATTTGCCGGAGCTAATAAAATTAGTAACTATGAAGCTTTTACCGCGATTGCCGGCAGCGAATTGAAAGAAGCCATGGCGAAAATCTGCGGGGTGTTGCAGGATAACCTGAAAATTCACGGCGATTGGAAAATTTATCCATTTGCAGTGCATGATTTGATAGCGCAGGGCCGGGCGGCGGTAGACGGGCGGACTGTTTTTGCTGACGGCAAAGACCTGCCGGGGTACGGTTACCGGTTAGGATAAGAGCAGGGAAGAATTAGCCGGTTTGTGTTCCTCTAAACGCGTTTTTCGGAGGTTAGCCGGAAGGCTGTCGCATTTTTTGTTCCGGGCCGGAGGTAATATAGCTCAAATCCGGCTTGCGGCCGTCCGCTGTTAGCGAACTGATTATTTTATTCAGATTCTCGGCGTCATTACTGTATTTCAACGCTTCCTCTTTGGTTACTTTATTATCGACTACCAGAGCTGCCAGTCCCTGGTTTAAGGTTTGCATACCTTCTTTAAGACCCACCTGAATGACGGTGCTCAGATTTTGGGTCTTGGCTTCCTTTATACAGTTCCTGACGGCGGCGTTAGAAATCATGATTTCACAGGCAGGGACTCTGCCTTTGCCGATTCGGGGTACCAGAACCTGAGAAAAAACACTGACCAGCACCTGGGAAATCTGGTGGCGGATTTGCGGCTGCTGGCCGTAAGGGAATACGTCTATCATTCTATCGACGGTCTGAGTGGCATCGACGGTGTGTAGAGTAGCTAAAACGAGGTGGCCCGTTTCGGCGGCGGTCAGAGCGGCACCTATGGTTTCCAAATCACGCATCTCACCGACGACGATGATATCCGGGTCGTGTCTCAAGGAGTTTCTGACCGCACTGCTGAATGATTCGGTATCTTTACCGACTTCGAGTTGAAGAATTACAGAAGACTTATTAGGGTGCAGATACTCGATGGGGTCTTCGATGGTGACGATATGCCGGCTGACGTTATCGTTGATATAGTTTATCATGGCGGCGAGAGTCGTGGATTTACCGCTGCCGGTCGGTCCCGTAACCAGAATGAGACCTTTTCTAGAGAGACTCAATTTGGCATATATATCGGGCAAACCGATTAAAGAAAGCGGGGCAACATCGGTAGCGATAACCCGGAAATTGAAGCTCAGGGAATTCCTTTGGTATAAAATATTAACTCTAAAGCGGCAGACATTGGGAATAAAATATGCTAGGTCGAGTTCACGGTGTTTGGATAACGTCTCCCTTTGCTGTTCGGTGGTAATGGTCATCAGGATGTTTTCCAGCGTGTTGGGATTTAAGATTTCGTATTCAACTAAGATGCGTAAAGCGCCGTCAATTCTGACGGAAGGATAACTGCCCGCGTTCAGGTGCAGGTCAGAGGCACCATCTTTTTTAACCCTGTTTAAAAGATTGATTAAATCCATATGGCTTTCAACATAATTATGTGTTAGTTATTATAGGACGTTATTATACAGCTTCTAACCGGATAAGTAAATATTAATTTAGTTTAAAAATTCCGGGCTTATCATAAATAACGATATGATAAACACGGTTTGATTTACTACCGGGCGTACAAAAGTCCCTGTATCTTGAATGAACTCAATTATGTTTACTTTGGATTATCGGCTTATTAGCCTCTAACTCTGCGTATTTTTGGGCTAATATAGTTATCGCATAATCGAACAACAGAAGCGTGCGGTTAATGCTCTGAACGCCGTGCCACATATCCAGCGAGGTATTAAATATCGCCTGGTTATCGGCATAAAGCCAAATCTGCCGCCGCATCATTATCAGGGCATATATATTTTCGTGCAGCGGTATACCCTTCGCATGGGTATATTCGATATATTCGGTTGTTTCGAAATATTTTTGAACCTGCGGATAGGGGGTTTCGACGAAGTATAAATCCTTCAGGTGGAAATAAAACGACTCGGCCATGGAGATAAGTTCTTCCCGGGATAATTTCCGGAAAGATACTGTCCGGGAATTGGTTACCAGGGCTTTATGCCATTGTTCGGCGATTGTTCGGGCATGGTTCTTTGACAGGTCCAG
>CAZJQF010000113.1:0-4870 GCA_964547925.1 uncultured Dehalococcoidales bacterium | reverse complement strand
GCTTTATCGGACCGGAAGTGAAGCCGGTTAGTTTAGCCTTAATATAGGAGGCTGAGGGGAATTAGAAACGCCCTTCAGTCTCCGCTTTGTTTTCAGCCTTTACTTATATTACTTAATATTTGGTCTCTGTTTGAATAATGACAGGTATACCCGTTTGGTGGTTACAGGATAACATAACATAAGCTCCAGTCTTGAAAAAACGACGTTAAATAATGTATAGTTTAGCTTTAGAAACTGAAGAAATACGGTATTTTAAACTTGGAGCTGGTCATCGAATCCGAAGAGTCATTATTACAGCAGGTCGGTAGTTATCTCCGGAAGCATAACATCGAATCTTATCTGGTAGGCGGTTTCGTCCGCGATATGCTGCTCGGACGGGAAACCGCCGATGTCGATATTGCGGTAAACGGCGATGCTTTGAAAATCGCCGGTGATATCGCGGCATTAACCGGAGGTACGTTCGTTCTTCTCGACGACTTTAACCGCATCGCCCGTGTCGCCGTCTCGGATAAAAAATCCGCTGATATTTTAACCCTCGATTTTACTTCCGTCAGGGGAAATATCGAGCAGGACCTCCGCGAACGCGATTTTACGGTAGATGCCCTGGCGATAGATATCAGCAGGGTAAAACCGGAATTTCTCTGCTTCAATAAGATATTTCTGGAATTAGTCGAAGCCCCTATTCTCGATGTGACGGGTGGCCTGGACGATTTACACGGCGGCGTTATCCGGGCGGTTAGCCGGGATATATTTAATCAAGACGCGGTGCGTTTGCTGCGGGCGGTCCGCTTGATGGCGGAGTTAGATTTTTCTATTGATGCGGAGACCGAGGCCTTAATTAAAAAAGACTGCCGGTTGATATCAGGGATTTCCGGAGAACGCATCCGGGAAGAACTTTTCCGGCTGCTGGCGGTGCCGGATTCCGGTAAGCTGATTAAATACCTTGATGAACTGGGACTCCTTACGGTTATCATCCCGGAACTGGAAACGGCTAGAGATACCACCCAGCCCATCGAGCATTATTGGAACGTGTTGGAACACTCTTTGAATACGGTCATCACCGCGGATTACATCATCCGCCGCGGCAACTGTGATTTCGGGAATAAAGAAATCCTGGAAGCCGTACCATGGTCGGAAACGCTCGCCGCCCATTTTGAAGGCGACGTCGGCTCCCGCAGTACCCGGTCCACGCTGCTGAAAATTTCCGCTTTGCTGCACGATATCGCCAAACCGCAGACTAAGACGCTGGCAGAAGCCGGCCGGGTCCGCTTTTTGGGGCACGATAAAGAAGGCTCGGAAGCCGTTATCGGCATTATGGAGAGGCTGCGTTTCAGTAATAAAGAAAGCAAGCTCGTGGAAACCTCCGTCCGGTATCATATGCGGCCGACGCAGCTCAGTCAGGGCGGGGAATTACCGTCGAAGCGGGCTTTGTACCGTTACTTCCGGGACACCGGGGAAGCCGGCATCGATATCCTCTTTTTAAGTCTGGCCGACCACATGGCGACGAGGGGTCCAAAACTGGACATTAGCCTCTGGAAAGAGCATACTAGAGAAATAGCATTTATTTTAGAACAATATTACCGGGCTGCGGAAATTATCAAGCCGGTCAGGCTGGTAGACGGCAACGATTTAATCAATATTTTCGGTCTGCAACCGGGCCCGGAACTCGGAGAAATTCTCGAGTCGGTCCGGGAGGCGACCGCCGCGGGAGAAATCACAAGCCGGGAAGAAGCTTTAAATTATATTCGTAACAAACTTACACGGAGAACAGGAAAATAGCTATGAACAAAAGAAACATCACCATCCTTATTATCCTGATTGCCGTACTGGCTTTTGCCATATCGGCACTAGTTTTCCCTTTGTTCGGAAGGGATAACCTGCAGCTCGGACTCGATTTGAAAGGCGGCGTTCTGCTGGAGTACCAGGTTGAATTTCCGGAAGATACCACCGACTCCGCTAAGGCGGATATGTTAAATGAAGCCGTGGCGATTATTCTGTCTCGTATCGACGAGTACGGGGTAACCGCGCCGGTCGTACAGACCATCGGCAGCGACCGGATTTCCGTCCAACTGCCCGGATTCACGGACATCGATAAAGCCAAGAGTCTGGTTGAAGAGACCGGTTACCTCGAGTTTAGAGAAATCGAGGTAAATAGCGAGGGCAATCCGGTAACTTTAAAAGATTATCTCGATATGGAGCAGCTCGCTTTTATCAATCAGCAGGAAACCGGCGACCGGTATTTTGCGGTTTACGGTACGAACATACCGACCTCCGCAATATTAAAAGCCAACAGTGACGGCACTTTTAGTTATACCGATGTTGCCGGTAATGCTCTGGATATCAATACGTTATCCGGGGACGCGGCTTCCTTATATTCCTGGATAGCTGCCAGAGGCAACAGCGGTACCCAGCTGACCGGGTCTCTGTTATCTTCAGCCAAGGCAAATATTATCAGTCAGACAATCGGCAGCCAGGCTATCGTGGATATCGAATGGAATACCGAAGGAACGAATATATTCGGGGTTATTACCAGCCGGCTGGCGATGAGGACAAACGGTTCTCCCCAGCGGGGTTTAGGCATATTCCTCGATAATAAACTGGTATCCGCACCCCACGTCGAACAGGGATTGACCGACGGCAAGGCAATCATCGAAGGCAATTTTACGATGGAATCCGCTCAGGAGTTAACGATTAAATTACAGTCCGGTTCCTTGCCCGTTCCGGTACAAAAACCCGCGATTTACGAACAGGTAGTTTCGGCTACGCTCGGCGCGAACTTCATCAATTTGAGCGTTGAGGCGGGTATCGTCGCTCTGCTGCTGATAATCATCTTCATGCTGGTTTATTACCGCCTGTCCGGTCTGATGGCTGTTTTAGCCCTGATATTCTACGGCTCGGTAATGATGGCGATATTTAAACTGGTGCCGGTAACTCTAAACCTGGCCGGCATCGGCGGTTTCATCCTGTCGGTCGGTATGGCGGTGGACGCCAATATCCTGAACTTCGAGCGTATGAAGGAGGAAATCAGACTCGGCAAGTCATTCGGCTCGGCGGTAGAATACGGCTTCCGGCGTGCCTGGCTGGCCATTCGTGACAGTAACGTCACCACTCTTATCGCCTGTATCGTTCTTTACGTAATCGGTAATTCGGTCATCTCCGGCGAAGCGGTAAAAGGCTTCGCTTTGACGCTGGGTATCGGTATCATCGTCAGTATGTTCTCGGCACTTGTCGTAACCCGGGTGCTGTTAAATCTGTTTATCGGGACTAAAACCAGTACGCATACATCCTGGTTCAGTACCTGGTCGGGGAGGAAATAATGTACGACATTGTTAGTAAACGCTGGTGGATGTTTATCATATCCGGAATCTTGATCGTAATCAGTATTATTTCGCTGGCGACGCCTTTCGGCCGTTTGCAGCTCTCTACAGAATTCAGTGCCGGCTCCAGGATGAGAGTTACTTTTAACGAAAAAGTGACGCAGGACCAGTTAAAACAGGAACTGGTTAACCTCGGGTATGCTAATGCCACGATTCAGACGGAAATAACCACTTCCGGAGAGCAGGGCGATTTTATAATTCGTACCAATGTCCTGAGTGACGAATCTAAATCAGCTTTAATATCCGGTTTACAGTCCGGATTGGGAGAAATGACGGTAAATGAATTCAGCAATGTATCTGCTGAAGTGGCTACGGAAACATTAAGAACGGTAATTATTGCGGTGGCGGTGGCTGCCGTTTGTATGCTGCTTTACATCGTCTGGGCTTTCCGTAAGATGCCCCATCCTTTCCGTTACGGGTTTACTGCGATTATCGCCCTGTTGCACGATGTACTTATCGCCGTCGGTATTTTTTCCATCTGCGGCGGCATCTTCAAGTGGCAGGTCGATTTGATGTTCGTTACGGCGGTGCTGACCGTACTCGGTTTCAGTATTAACAACACTATTATCATCTTCGACCGTATTAGAGAGAATACCCTGTCCGGCGTCAGTCCGAAATACGAAATTATCGTTAACGATAGTATCATGGAAACTTTAGGGAGAACCATTAACACGAGTTTAGTCGTATTATTTGCCGTTATTGCGCTGATGTTGTTCGTCGGGGCTTCGATACAAAACCTGGCGGTTGTTTTACTGGCCGGTATTGTTATCGGTATGTTCGACTCCATCTGCGTCGCGCCGATGCTGCTGGTAGTCTGGGAAAAGAAAGAATGGGGTAAATTCATCGGGCGGAAAACTGCTTAACAACTTTAAATTTAAGCTGATTAAAAAAGGCGGGTTTCACAAACCCGCCTTTTTTAATTGCGTTCTCATAAAAGCGAAAACAGGTGATTAGCTGCCCTGAACCATCACCTGTTTTCGTAAGCCTCTTTCTCTAATTGCCAGTAAATGATGGTATTGCCATTCCTGTTCTTTAATGATAGCCGCTTCGACATCTAAAGAATCGGCGGCTCGATAGATTGCCTGTAGCGCATAAATTGCGGAACCTATTGAATGAGTAGGGACGTGCGCTGTGGCGACTGCTTGTCCCGCCGCACGGGCAGCCGAACGGGCCGCATTATCCGCGTCTACCTCGCGAGCAGCGGCATGGGATGCCAGCGAAGCTTGCCGTATTACAGTCATCTTAAATATTCCCGTATTTATCCATGCCCGGAGTGTCTCGATAGCATTTCGAGGGCGAAGGTCTTTTGGATATTTTATCTCAAAATAAGGCAGGACACGCTCGGCACAAGCGATAGCCCAAAGGGCTAATATTTTAGGGTCAGTTATTTTTACAAGCTCTATAATTCTTGGGTCTTTATAATGTGTAAGAGGATATGCGGGTTTTGCCATTTTATTAAGTCCTAAACGGTATATTTATTATAATTGGTGGAT
>CAZJQF010000112.1:0-5004 GCA_964547925.1 uncultured Dehalococcoidales bacterium | reverse complement strand
AAAGAGTTTAAGCCTATGGGCAGCACGACTAATTGTACCGGTGTTTTATACGGTACTACGTGGGATAATGCGACGCTGTTGGAAGAAGTTAAGCAAAACAATCTCGAATTGGAAAAAAAGGACGGCATCAAACGGCACTTCCGGTACGACTGGCAGGAAGTAGCCAAATATAATCCGCAATACTTGGCGTATGTCGAGGCGGAGCGGCAGCGGCTGGGAGAAAACCATCCGCTGTTCTTAACCCAGTACCGTTTGTTGCCGGTGCATGGCGGCGGGGGCTTTTTTAACGCGACACAGCTTGCCCAACTGCAGGGCGAACACTCCCGCCGCCGTCACCCGGAACCGGGGAAAGTCTACGTGGCGGGAATTGACCTGGCCGGCGAAGCGGAAAACGAGGAAACCGATTACCTCAGTGATAAAATATTGCGGCAGGATTCCACCGTTATCACAATAGGAGAACTGGATTTCTCGGTGTGTAATGAACTGCGTAAAATGCCCCGTCTCCTGATTACCGAGAACTACCGCTGGACGGGAAAAAAACACGCCGGTCTTTATCCGCAACTGGTAGATATCCTGAAAAACGTCTGGCACTGCCGGAAGATTGTGGTGGATGCCACGGGAGTCGGCGAGCCGGTGGCGGCTTTCCTCAAACAGGCCATCGGCAACAAGATCATACCGTTCAAGTTTACCGCCTCCTCCAAATCGGAACTGGGCTTTAACCTGCTCTCGGCTATCAATTCCGGCAGCCTTAAAATTTACGCCGGTGATAGTTCTCCCGAGTATATCGAGTTCCGGACAGAGATGGAGAAAGCGAAAAGCCTTTACCGTCCTAACCAGACGATGAACTTCTATGTCGACCCCGCTCAGGGGCACGATGATTTTCTGATGAGTTTAGCCTTACTGGTAGAAGCCGGGAATTTATACGAACCCAGGGAAGCCAGGGGAAGCTAGAAAAATTAAGGGCGGGTTTAAAACCCGCCCTTCTTGTCATCCAATATTCTTTTTCGTAAAAAATTATGGCCATCCCGACTATTTCCCCGCGGCGGACTTCTAAATAGTCGTTTTTCTCGTAAAATTTTCGTGCGGCTAGGTTTTTTGCCCCCGTGTCAAGACAGATTCGCGAATAGCCTAATTGCTTCGCACTTTCTTCCAGTCTGTCTAATATTATTTGACCGTAACCTCTTCGTTGATATTCCGGATACACCCTCATCCTCTTGATTTCAGCCAGCGAATCCGTTTTCTTTCTCAGCGCCCCCATACAGACTGTCTTTCCCTCAAGTGTGCCTATAAGGAATTCACCCCGGTTATTAATGTAGTGGTTTTCTATGTCGTACAAATCATCATCGTATTCTCTACTTCGTAATAACATTCCGGTCGGAGCGAGCGCACGAAAATGTAAATCCCAAACCGTCTCGTTATCAAAATTCTTGTACCGCCTGATTTCTAACATTTTTATCTTCTAATTAAATACCAAATTATATCGTGATTGACATATTATAGTCTATAAATTACCATTAATGACACAGGATTTAAATTACACGTTGCTTTACGTGGGGAGAAATTCATATGCTTAAAGGTAAAAAAGTTATCCTGCGGCCCCTTAAAAAGTCCGACATTCCTTTGTTCCTGAAATGGTTTAACGACCCGGAAATTACTCAATATTTGTTATGGTACCTGCCAATGACTGAGCTGGCTGAAGAAAAGTGGTATGAAGAAGCCGCTACGGGTAGAAATGGAACGCAGGTCTTTTTTGTCATTGAGGCGACCGAAAATAACAAGCCCTATCCCATCGGCTCCATCAGTTTGGACCATATCGACCCTAAAAACCAGAGGGCAGAGTTCGGGATTGCCATCGGTGAGAAGAAATACTGGGATAAAGGCTACGGCACTGAAGCCGCCCGTCTGTTAATTGACTATGGCTTTAAGCAACTTAATCTGAACCGCATCAGTTCCTCGGCCTTTGCCCCGAACAAACGCAGCCTGAAAATACACCAAAAAGTCGGCTTCGTTAAGGAAGGAGTTCGTAAACAGGCTTTATTTAAACACGGGAAGTTTTTAGACCAGGTAATCTTCGGCCTGTTAAGAGAAAATTGGAAGGGATAAGAAAATGGGCGGGTTTAATGCCCGCCCATTTTGTCATTCTGAGATTTCACCAGAGGTGAACTCGAAGAATCTCTTGTTTCCCCTTTTACCTACCCATCTCCCCTATTTCTTATTACAAATTACAAACTACAAATTACTAATTACTTAATTTGAGTTCTGTCTTCTGAGTTCTAGTCGATCTTCTTAAACTTGCTGCCGGGAGCCCCGCAAATCGGGCATCGGTCCGGAGCTTGGCCGAACACGGTGTTACCGCAGACCGGACACACGTAATAAGAGCCTTCTGAGAGCGTTTTTCCTGATTCGACGGCTTTCAGGGCCTCACTATACAGCCCATGGTGAATTTTTTCGACGGCATTCGCCCAGACGAAGGTTTTCTTAGCCTCGGCATTGCCCTCTTTTTCCGCGGTCTCGATAAAGTCGGGGTACATCTCGGTGAACTCCTCATTCTCCCCACTGATAGCCGCACTCAAATTCTCTTGAACGGAATTAATACCCTTCATAACATTGAGGTGATTGCGGGCGTGCACCGTCTCCGCCTCCGCGGCCGCCCGAAAAAGCCGGGCCACCTGCGGCTGGCCTTCTTTATCCGCTTTCTCCGCAAAGTAAGTGTATTTCCGGCTGGCCTGGCTCTCGCCGGCAAAAGCTGCCTGTAAATTTTCCATCGAATTGCCCATCTTTAACCTCCTACTTAATCAATTGATTTAAGATTGATGAGATATGATTTATGATTTCTTATATCTTTAATCCTAAATCATAAATCTATTATTGTATTTTCAGTCTAATTTACTGCTCCGAGGGATTCAAGGTGCATGTCAAAAACGGCTCCATCCCCTGCCCTTTGAGCCGTTCGATGAGTTCTTCTCCCGCCGCTTTATCCGGCATGAGGCTAAATAAAGCCGGACCGGAACCGGCCAGATGCACATTCGTCGCACCGGCTTTCAGCATATGCCGGCTGAAAATAATGAGCTCGGCGGCGCGTTCAAATGCGGCTTCCTCAAAGGTATTGAATAGCAGCTCCGGTGCCACTCTTTCCCCTGTACTCAACTTACTGACCAGAGTATCGGTAGCCAATCCGTCTGTAAAATGGTCGGGTTTCAAAGAGGCATACAACTGGGCAGTTTTATTCACTATCCGGGGGACATCAGGTATCATCAGTACCAGCCACGTTTCCGGTAACGGCGGCAGCGGGAAGACAATCTCGCCCCTCCCTTCCATAAGGGCCGTGCCGCCGTCGATAAAAAACGGCACGTCCGAGCCTAGTTTCGCTGCCAGTTCTAATAATTTTTCTTTACTTAATTTCAAATCCCAGACCCGGTTCAATCCCTTCAAAGCCGCTGCCGCATCGCTGCTGTCGCCGCCCAGACCGGATACCAGCGGAATCCTTTTGGACACCCTGATATCGATACCCCGGTTCACCCGGCATTCTTTATGCACCAGTTCTACCGCACGGAGAACCAGGCTTTTTTCCACCGACCATTCCGGCAGGTCGCTTTCGAGGATAACCCTTTCCGACGGCTGTACCGTAAGCTCATCGCATAAATCGATAGTCTGGATGACACTGCGGATATTGTGAAAGCCGTCAGGGCGTTTGCCCAATACTTCGAGCGTGAGGTTAATCTTGGCGGGAGCCTTAATCGTTAGCAACGGCAGCCTCCAAACAAATCTTATATAGTTTGCCCCACTCCTGTATACTGAGAGTTTCCGCCCGCCGCGTATTATCGATGCCCGCTTTTGCTAAAAGAGGCAGGATATCATTTTTCGGCAATTCTAATCCCAGGGCCAGCGAGTTGGCAAGCTGCTTCCGGTTGGATGTAAAACCCGCTCTCACCAGCCGGAAAAAGCTATCGGCACTTTTGACTTTTAACGCCGGTTCCGAGAATAAATCTATCCGCAGCACGGCTGACTCGACCTTCGGGGCCGGATAAAAGCATTCTGCCGGCACGTAGGTAACGACCTTCGGTTGGCCGTAAAACTGGACGCTTATCGCCAGCAGGCTCAATTCCCCCGGCTTCGCCGTGATGGCCTGGGCGATTTCTTTTTGGACCATTATCACCATCAATGTGGGCTTAACGGCCGCTTCCAAAAAATGGCGGATGACCGCCGAGGTGATGTAATAAGGTAAATTAGCGACGACTTTATACTGGTTCTTGCCGCGGGCTACCTGCTGTAGTAATTTACCGGGCTCAATTTCCAGAATATCGCGGTTAATGATGGAGAAGTTCTCAAAACCCGCGAGGCTTTCTTTTAAGATTTCTGCCAGCTTGTTATCGAGCTCGACGGCGATAACCTGCCCGCTTTTGCTGACCAGTTCTTTCGTTAAGACGCCTAAACCGGGCCCGATTTCCATTATCGTATCGGTTTCGGAAAGGTCGGCGGCGGCGGTGATTTTATCCAGAATGTGGCGGCTGGTGAGAAAATGCTGGGCTAAACCCTTCCTGGCCCGGAGGTCGTGCCGGCGCAGTAATTGCCGGGTTTCCTCGAGTAGTGACTCGGGCGGAACATCTTTATCAGCCATCGCCAACCTCAAACCATCGGGTTTTTACCAGTGTGATTTATGGATTTTTAATCTGTATTTCTGATTTTTAATTTCTGATATTTGATTTATTTAGCGAGGCCGTGCACCTGTCTTCGAACCCTCTCAATGGCTTGCCTTAACCAGTAAGCTCCAGCCAGGTAAACCTACGGCGCACAAGTTTTACTATTTACCGTTGCTTCCTTTCGGACCTGGCGGGGTTCATAGTGCCCTGTCGCATAGGACCCAGCCTTCAACACCGCTTAGCCAAAGCAGTCCCACCAAAAAGGACCTCATGACAGTCTTTCAACCCTGCTATAGCGGATTGCAGGTACAGAGCACCGCTAGCTCTCCGTCTAGCACGACCTCAACCTCATAGTAGTGGCTGG
>CAZJQF010000111.1:0-5025 GCA_964547925.1 uncultured Dehalococcoidales bacterium | reverse complement strand
GCCATGAAAGATTCATCGGTAATATGCTGGCGGGTGTCGGCGGGGTGGACTTGGTCTTGCTGGTAGTTGCCGCCAATGAAGGTGTGATGCCGCAGACCAAAGAGCATGTGGCCATTTTAGATTTACTGGAAATTAAAAAAGGTGTCGTCGCCGTCACTAAAAAAGATCTGGTAGATGATGAATTGCTGATTCTCGTACGGATGGAAATCGAGGAATTGCTAAAGCCGACCTCGCTTGCCGGCTCACCAATTGTGCCGGTATCCGTGATAAAAAAAGAGGGCATCGGTGAATTACTAACAGTTATCGAAGAACAACTGGCGAATACGCCGCCCCGTAAGGATTTAGGCCGTCCCAGACTGCCCATCGACCGTGTTTTTACCATTACGGGTTCCGGTACGATTATTACCGGTACACTTATCGATGGTTCGTTCACGGTAGGGCAGGATGTGGAAATCGTCCCGAAGGGCTTAAAGTCACGTATCCGCGGCTTGCAGGTGCATAAAACCAAGAGCGACTCAGCTCAGCCCGGAACCCGGGTGGCGGCCAATCTGGTTGGGGTTTCAGTGGATGAACTCCAGCGCGGTGATGTACTGACGAAACCCGGCTGGCTTAAACCGACTTCACTCGTTACCGGGAAGCTGCGTTTACTGGATTATTTACCGCGGCCTTTACGGCACAGCACCGAAGTAACGTTTTTCACCGGGGCGGCTCAGGTATTGGCGAAAGTCCGTATACTGGAAGCCGACGAAATAAAGCCGGGGGAGACTCTCTGGGCACAGTTCGAGCTTGAAAAACCGGTGGCATTGATAAACGGCGATCATTATATTATCCGCTCGACGACGGACACGCTTGGTGGGGGTAAAATCATCGAGGCTCATGCCAAGAGACTACGCCGCCGGCAGCCTGCCATTTTGCAAGGCCTGAAGGTTAAAGAAGAGGGCACGATTGACGAGGTAATATTATCGCTATTAACGGCCAAACAGCCGGATGAGTTGAAAGGGCTGGTTAGCCGGAGCCAGTTATCGTTTGATAATGTCAGTGCGGTGATAGAAGAGCTTATTCAATCGGGAAGTGTTATTGCCATCGGTCAGGGGGAACACCGTTTATTAATGACGGCGGCAGGCTGGGAAAATCTGGTGAAAACCGCCGCCGGGTTTTTACAGGAATATCATAAGAAATTTCCGCTGCGTTCCGGTATGCCGCGGGAAGAATTACGCAATAAGTTGAGGCAGGGTACGGCGGGCCCGGCGGTATTACAAAAACTGGTGGAGTCCGGGGCCGTGGTTGAAGAAGGTACGGATATTCGCTTGCCTGCTTTTAGTGTGCAATTAAGTGCAGCCCAGCAGGCGGCCATCAAGGCCTTTTTAGATTCACTGGAAAAGAATCCGTACCAGCCGCCGGCTGATTTGATTCCCGAACCGGACTTACTTAATTTACTCGCGGCTCAGGGCAAAGTTGTTAAAGTAACCGAGGGCATAGTTTTTTCCGGCAAGGCTTTTAATGAAATGGTAAATATCATCACGGCACACTTAAAGGCGAACGGCAAAGTATCGCTGGGGGAAGCCCGTGACCTGTTACACACCAGCCGGAAGTACGCCCAGGCCTTTATGGAATATCTGGACGGCCGGAAAATCACGCGGCGTGTCGGGGACGACCGGGTTTTAATGTCCGGTTAATAACTTATCGCTATTTATCCTTCTTATTGGATCTAGTCAGCAGATAAATCATCCCGCCGAGACAAACGAGAAATACACCGACACCGATAGGGGAACCCCAGCCGAAGACTAAGAACCAGTCCATTACAGCCCTCCCGAATTAAATTATTCCAATATTATCATTTATAGAATAAAAGTTAAAATCCGGTGAAAATCCCTATTTGCGGAAATTCTTGCGGATGCGGAGAAGATAGTGTTACACTTGTTAACAAAATTCATCCAAGGATTTGATTCCGGGGAAAGCACAGGAAAAATTTGAAAAATCAGAGTATTACCCACAGTAAGTGGCTGGTCTTAGTCAGTGTTTGTATCGGTACATTGATGAGCGGTGTTTCCGCCAGTATGATTAACATTGCTTTTCCGCGGTTAGCCACCATTTTTAATGCGGATGCCTCGATAGTGCTCTGGATTACAGTTGCCTATTTACTGGTAATTACCGGGTTAATGGCTATCGCGGGTAAAATCGGGGATATTGTCGGCCGGAAAAAACTATATCTCATAGGACTGGGCATCTTTATCCTGGCTCTGGGGCTTTGCTCGATTTCTCAGAGCGTCATCCAGTTGATAATATTCCGGGCCATCCAGGGGGTAGGCGCGGCTATTATTACTGCTTTAAGCTACGCTATCGTCACCGCAACTTTCGGGGACAACGAACGCGGCAAGGCTCTGGGAATATTGACCTCAGTAGGTCTGGCAGGGCCGTTAATCGGACCGGTAGTCAGCGGCATTTTCCTGGAGGCATTAGATTGGCGGTCGCTTTTTTATTTAGTGATTCCTCTGGGGGTTATTGCTCTGGTTATGTGCTGGTTTTGCCTGACCGAGCAGAAAGTACCGCAAGCCAGCCGTAAAATCGATTACTGGGGAGCAGGTCTGCTCTTTAGTGCTTTAAGTTTTTTAGTTCTATTCTTAAATATGGGCGGACGGCTCGGTTTCGATTCTCTCATGGTCATTGCTTTCATTCTGGTTTCGGTCGTTCTTTTTACCCTTTTCTTTATCCGGGAAAAGCGGATTAAATTTCCGGTTATTGAGTTAAGCCTCTTTAAAAACAGGGTATTTGCTTTTAGCAATATTACCGCATTATTACTGGCGATTAGTATTTCCGGATACGTTTTTCTGATGCCGTTCTTTCTTATCGACGGACTGGGCTATTCCGCCTGGAAGACCGGACTCGTTTACGTCATGGCCCCGTTAGCGACAACCTTACTATCCCCGTTTACCGGCTGGTTATCGGATAAAGTCAGCCCCCGCTTGCTATGCACGGCAGGTATGGCGGTCTTTTCATGCGGTCTTTTTTTATTCAGCCGCTTTAACACCGATTCGACGCTTCTGACGATGTTACCGGGTTTTGCAATTTTTGGAATAGGTATGGCTTTATTCAATGCACCTAATGCCAACCGCCTGATGGGTTCGGTAAAGACAAACGAGTTGGGCCTGGCCTCATCTTTGATGAATACGATGACTCAAATAGGCATGTCCGGCGGGATGGCGGTCCTGGGACTGATTTATACTACGCGGGAAGCCACTAATTATACTCAATTAATTTCCCAAAATCTGCAGCCGGCTGTGGCACAGCAATTATCCGCTATCGGAGGTTTTCAGAACAGTCTGCTCGTCGCGTCCATTATCGGGGCGCTGGGTATTATTACCTCCGTTTTGGCGCCAGGTTCTTTCCGGAAGCCTATAACCAAACGGTGATGCATCCGGTAATCATCTAGGCTGTATATTGAAAAACGTCTTCCAGAGGGACTTTAAACGCCCGGGCGATTTTAAAAGCCAGCTCCAGAGAAGGCACGTATTTATTTTGCTCAATGGCAATGATAGTCTGCCGGGTGCAGCCGGATAGTTTGGCCAACTCTTCCTGTGTCATTTCATTACGGTCGAAACGGAAACGGCGGATATTGTTCTTTATCAAACTAACCATCGCGGTTCATTCTCCAATAGCCGAGCAGAATGCCGATACTCTGGGCGATAGAGCTGACGATGAGCAACGAAAAGAAAATCAGGTAGAGGAAAACAGTCGGCACGGCACCCTGTGAACGGTAAGCTTCCGAAAGTCCGATAACCCAGGCGACCGTTGTGAAGATGACGGCCAGCCATTGAGTACGCGGGGAGCGGTCTAAAATAAGCTTATCGCGTTCATCGCATTTGTCCGGCCGGCGGATAATGGGGAAAAATAATATCAGGTAGACGATGAGCCCGCCGATCCAGATACCATCCATAGTTAGCCGGAAAGTCCGGTCGGTATCGAAAACAGTTGCGCCGCCCATCAGAATAAAAACCAGTACGATAGCTATTGCCCAAACGATACCGAAAATCAGACCATATAAAGCCCTTTTCTGTAACGGTGCCATAGTTCGCCTCCATCGTGTATTGTTTACAGGACATATAGTAACATAAACAATACACGATGTCAAGTATGTAATACATTTATTTTGGTGTTGTTGATTTGTCTGGTAAAGATTACAATACGGTTTACTCTGAGAATAAATATATGGGCAGCAATGCGAAAAAGTGGCGCCGCGGGCGGATGAATAAAAAAGAACCAAGAGAGGACGCTCAAGAAAACGCGGCGGTTAAGAAGAAATAAGAAATACTATACGCGTTGTTTATTTTGCGGGATAGTTACCCTGATTCTCTGTCTAAAAATGCAGCGAAAAACCTATCGGATATCGGGCTCTTTTTTCAACCAGCCTCGGGATAGAGCCATCAAGACAGCCTCGGTGCGGTTGCTGACATCAAGCTTACGCAGAATCCGCGAAACCTGGTTCTTGACGGAACTTTCGTTAATATTATAGTCGCGGGCGATAGCCTTGTTGGTTTTACCTTCGGCAATCTGCAAGAGGATATCGAGTTCCCTTGCGGTCAGTGGTATTTCAGCCGAGGCCGGCTCTTGCCCTACGGATTCATTCAGATTACCGTCAGGCAATATTTTTTCACACTCGGCCAGTTCTTCCCGGTAAAATTTTTTTTCCAGCCTTCTGGCCCTGATTAAAGTGAAAACCCAGAGGATTACCAGTCCCAGCAGGGCAACACCGGCTGTCAGCCACCGGTTAACCGGCTGGAAATTCAGCAGGATAATGATAGCGAAAATACCGATAAGCAGTACTACCGAGGTTATGCTCCACCTTTGCGAGGCGGCTCTTTCCTTAGCGGATTTTCGTATTAATTTAAAAATTACATCCCGGTACGGTCCGGCATTATTTAATTCTTCAGGCAATTCGTTCTCCGTGTAATTTCAGCCTCAGTGAGTTATGAAACGGCATATTCAGTATATAGCAGTCTAAAGTATAAAAAAAAGGCGTGTCAAGAA